>JALOQQ010000042.1 GCA_025453315.1 Planctomycetota bacterium | reverse complement strand
AATATAGTTAATACAGTTACAAATAAAACTAAACTAATTATTAAAATAATCATATTTAATTTTAAACGGAGGACAAGGGATTCGAACCCTCAAAGCTAAAATTTAGCCCAAATGATTTCCAATCATCTCCCTAACCGTTCGGATATCCTCCCTATAAAACTATATTTATTCAAGTGAAAAATTCTCTACTTTTTAATTTTTATGAAGTTTTTTCTTCCAATTCTATCTGCAAAAAAAATTTTGCAATCGCATTGTGTTCTTAATATTTCCACTTTTTATTTATATACTTTTATACTTTTTAGCTCGCTCACATATACAAGTGTATATATAAATTAAATAACTGACAAGCAGTATCATCGGAGGTAAGAGGAATCGAACCCCTGAAACATTTCTGTTTTACTTGATTTCGAATCAAGCTCCTCGACCAACCGGACTACCTCCAAAAAAAAATAATGGGCAGGGACGGAATTGAACCGCCACAGCCGAAACGGGAGATTTACAGTCTCTTGAGCTCACCTATGCTCAGCCTACCCAAAGAAATGAAAATGAAAGGACGAAAGCGAATGAAGTTTATAAAATAAAGACTGATTAGCATTCAGTTGCCTTACCATTCGGCCATTCCCCCATAAACGGGGGAATGAGGATTCGAACCTCAAAATTTTTCTGGAACTTTATTCTAAGCATCACTTTCATTTTCATATATTTACTTAATTTACAAAAATGTGCTTTTTCACAATGAACGAAAATGTCAAAGAACTTATTAATAAAATACATCGATATTTGGTTTTTGTCAAAATAAATACAATTCGGATAAAAATCTGTTTTTTTGTTAGTCTAATCATGTCATTTTATACCTTCTTTCATTGACTTCTCCTCTCAATACTTATACAATAGTATAATTTGTGTTCTTTAAAAAATAAGTTATAAAACAATAAATATTAAATTGGAGGTAACAATGAACTATCCGTCAAATGAAGAACTATTGGGGGTTTATAAAGAACCCTGGGAAGGCTTTCCCCATATTTTGAATACTAGACAATTCTCAAGGGAATTTATAGAAAAGCAAATGAGAGATACTATTAAAATACTCTTTCATATTAAAAATAAAAGTTTGGTTTCCTTCCTGTCTGGTCAAAATAAAAAAACCATTTGCCACCTGTTCTACGAACCATCAACGAGAACGCGTTTAAGTTTTAACAGAGCCACTCAACTCTTAGGAGCAGAACTTATTTCTACTGAAAACGCTAAGGACTTTAGCTCAGCTATAAAAGGAGAAACCTCTGAAGACACGGCCAGAGTTATTTCCGGATCAAGTTTGGGCGTAGGATATGCCGATGCTATTGTCATAAGACATTACCTAGAAGGAGAGGTTGATAAATTTGCCACCAAATCTCGCATACCAATTATTAATGCTGGAGATGGTGGCAATCAACATCCAACTCAAGCACTACTAGATATTAATACGATCTTCTTTCGCTTCGGAAAAATTGACGGCCTTAAAATTGCTATGGTGGGGGATAATAAAAATGGACGAACCGTTCGCTCTCTATGCTATCTATTAAGCAAATTCCATGACATAAAAATCTATTTCTGTTCTCCGGAAGAAGTAAAAATGAAGGATGATATAAAAGATTATTTGGCTAAAAAGGACATAAGCTTTGTAGAAACCGAAAAACTAGAGGATGTACTACCGGAAGTTGATGTTGTTTATAACACCCGAGTTCAGGCTGAAAGATTTAAAGAAGCTGATCTTTATGAAGTAGTTAAACAAAAAGCCAAATTGTATGCCATCACTGAAAATAATATAAATCTTTTAAAAGAAAATTCGATAGTGTTACATCCTCTTCCAATTGGCGACGAAGAAATTAGCGAAGGGGTAAAAAGTGATTCTCGCGTCTGGCCCTTTGTACAATCAGATATTGGCGTAGCTACTAGGATGGCCCTTTTGAATCGAATTTTTAAAGAAATTGAAAAACAAAAAATGTTTAACAATTTCCATAATATTTATAATGATCTATGTTTTCTGTAAAATACATAAAAAGGTGACTAAACACCTTTTTTTATTATATAAATTAAAACAACCTTATAATCAAAAACCGCACCTTATTTCCTAATTTAAAAAAATAAACTAAAATATTAAATATGAAAATAATAACTTCTTCGGAAAAAGAAACCAAACAATTAGCTAGTGCTATTACTGAATTCATCGACGAGGGTACAACCATTGTCTTAATTGGTGATTTAGGGGCTGGAAAAACAACCTTTGTTAAGGGTATGGCCCAAACTTTAAATATAAAAAAAACTATCAAAAGTCCAACTTTTACTTTAATGAATACTTATAAAATAAAACATTATGGCTTAAAAAGATTTTGCCATATCGATGCTTATAGAATTAATGAAGAGTCTTTAAAAGGAATCGGTGCCCTTGATTTTCTTCAAGACAATAATACCCTAAGCGTTATAGAATGGGGCAATAAAGTAAAAAAACTAATTCCGAAAAATAGTTGGTTCATTACTATAAAACATAAAACTGAGAATAAGAGAGAATTTACAATCAAACTACCAAAATAATATACTTAACTTAATTTTTTATAAAACAAAAACACCTTAACGGTGTTTTTTTGTAATGACTTAATAAATTTATTTTAATTTCGGTCGCGGCTTTAAATTTAAAAATAACAACAAAATAGCTCCCAAAGAAATCATAATATCGGCTAAATTGAGAACGGAAAAATATTTAATCGCTAAATAATCAATAACAAAGCCATATTGCCATCTATCCCAATAATTACTAATTGCACCTAAAATAATAGTTAATAATAAAATATTTTCCCAAAAATTACGTTTAAAAAAGTAGTAAAATAAGAAAAAAATAAGACCAATAATGAATAGGCCAATGGAAACATTTAACCAAAAACCACTCAGGGGCAAAGAAAAAGCAATATAATAATTAGGAGTAAAACCAAAAGATAACCAATTACCTACTAAATTTTGAAAGGTGCTTTCAGAACCCAATCCTAGAGAAGCTTGTTTTAAGATCCTATCTAAAATAAAAAATATAGCAACTAAAAAAATAATTGCTATATTTCTATATCGAAACATAAAATTAACTATTTTGTAATTTGGTTTTACATTCTACACAAGAGCTGGCAGTCGGTCTAGCTAACAATCTTTTCTTATTAATCGGTTTTTGACAATATTTACAAGTACCATAAGTTTTATTTTCAATCCTCTTTAAAGCAGCGTCAATATCTTCTAAGGAGTCTTCCAAAATTTTTTCAGCCACAATAGTAGTAGCATAATCATCTACTTCTTGCGCGTTTTCATCTGGTTTATCGCCATACTCCGGAAACTTGGCCACTCTATTATCAGCTTCATGATAGTCACTAGTTGAAATATCATTAAGATCGCCCGATAATTGTTCGCGGCGCATCAATAAATCCTTTTTAATTGCTTGTAAGGTTTCTAAATCCAAAACCTCATCCTGATGTGCGTCTGACATAATTTTTGGTTTTACTAAATAATATCTTATAATAGTTCTTAAAGTATAGCAAAAAATAAGATTTTGACAAGGGAAAATATATTTGTTATCATAATTTTGTCGGTTTTGTAAATCGGCTTATTTTTTAAAATCTGGAGCGGTAGTTCAGTTGGTTAGAACGCTGCCCTGTCACGGCAGAGGTCGCGGGTTCGAGTCCCGTCCGCTCCGCATCAATAGAGTCCCTTAGGGGCTCTATTTTGTTTGACTTATTCTTAAAATTATATTAATATCAAAATTCAAAACTAAATAGACAATTCAAAGTTTAACTTTAAAATTAATGAGCAATGGAAGTAGCAACTAGTAACAAGACCAAAGAATTGGTTAATCGTTTTAACACTTTATTTCAAACTTTTAAAATTAACCTTGATTGTGAAATAACCGATCAGTATGATGGCAAAGGCAAAGGCAGCGTGGAAATTTATAAATTAAATTTTATCGCTGACGGAGAAAAAATATTAAGTTTTTTAAACAAGAAAGAAGATGGAAAAACTTTTAAATACCATCATAATGGTAAAAAAACTTTTGAACTCCAAGCCAATGAAAAACTGATCTTTAATATTTTGACACAACTGGAAAATATTATGATAAGATTTTCCAATTCCCAAAACAACAAAGTCGATGGTATTGAACGCGAAGGCAAAAAATACTTTGTTGAAGGTTATTGTTTCTCAAAAATCTCGTTTGGCTGGAAAATTGAAGCCAACGAATAATAAAAACATTTAAGAAGAATAAAAACATTCAATAAGCTCTTGCGCAGAGCTTATTTTTTTATTTGTTTTTACTAATAAAAAGTATTATTATATTAATATAAATAAAATAATAAAATTAATATGGATAAAGAAAAACTAAAGATAGAAAAAGAAAAAATTTATACCGAGGCTTTTAATAAAATTAATGAACTAGCCGTAGCCGCTTTGGGATTAATAGCGGCCTTAGCGTGGAATGAAGCTATTAAATCCTTGTTTAACGTGCTTTTCCCTCGACCAGAAGATAGCTTAATCGCTCAATTTTTATATGCTATTTTTATTACCATTTTAATAGTAATATTATCAATAGTTTTAGCCCGTTCCTTTAATCGCGTAAAAAAGTTAATGACAAAAAATTCTTCTCTAGAATCATCTGAAAAAGAGGGAGAAAAAAAATAATATGTCTTATCATCGTTGGCTTAAAATACTAGGACTTCTCTTGTATGTTGCCCTTGCTTTAATTACTGTTTATTTTATCCAACCAAGCTATTTCATTTCCATTATTATTGTTTTGGGAATACCGGCAATCATAAATTGGTCTTGGTTAAAACATTCTAAAATAAAGGTGTTGATTTTTGCTTTATTAACTACTTTATTATTTGCTCCACCAGTAGAATTAATGGCGCGTTTAAAAGATGCTTGGGATGTAGCTTCAATTTTTCCCAGACCCTTCGGCTATATTCCTCTAGAAAATATTCTTTTTGCCTTTTTAAATTTCTTTTGGGTTTTATCTTTTTATGAATACTTTTGTGACCGTAGTCACAAAAAAACTTTTTCTTCTAATTTTAAATATTTAACACTACTATATTTGGTATTAAATATTAGTATTTTTTCTCTTTTTTTCTATAATAAAAATCTTATTGGTTTTGATTATTATTCTTTAGCTATACCTATATTATTAATACCGGCAATTATTATCTTCAGTTTCTTCCCTAAGCTACTAGTTAAAACTATTTATCCAACCGTCTTTTTTGCCTTAGTCTTTTTTGCTTATGAAATAATTTCTTTAAATCTTGGTCATTGGTGGTGGCCCGGGCACTATCTCTTTCCGATAAATATAAATGATAAAGTTTTTCCTTTGGATGATGTGATTATTTGGTATTTTCTGTCTACGCCCACTCTAATTGGTGGTTATGAAATATTCATTGATAATAAAAAATAAAACCTCGCCGAAACGAGGTTTTTATTAAAAGTCAATTTAAAATATTTAAACTATTAGCGTCACCAAGAAACCAATTAAAAGAAAACTGGTTAACAATAATTCCCAACGAGAAGCGTAAGGCAGAAATCCTTGAATATTTACTTTCTTTTTCGGATAAAAAGGATAAAAATAAGAACTATCAAAACTATCAAATAATAGATGGGTGGCATAACCCATAGAGAAAACTATACCAAAATGACCAAAGAAAAAAATTAAAATTGCCATTACTGGAACCGCTACAAACAAACTATGAAAATAATTACGATCTTCATGGTAAAGGTCGTCGCTAAAAACAGCCTGAAAAAATTTTTTTGGCTTTAAAAGAATACCGTGTTTAAAATAGGTGATTAAGTGATCAGAGTCCATAACTACTGATCCTAAAATAGCCGCTGAATAATCACCAGTTAAACTTCCAATAATTAAACCCGCTGCTAAGTGTCCACTAAATAACATATATTTATATTATACTTATATTACGCTTGAAGTCTAATCTCTCTTTCACTGAGAAAACGCCACTTACCATCATAAAGATTACCTAAGCTAATATTACCTATTTTTATACGCCAAAGATCTACAACTTCCCAACTAATAGCGGCAAACATACGTCTAATTTGTCTTTTTTTACCCTCAGAAATAACTAAACGAAAAATTATTGAATCACTAGACTCTTGGACAAATTCAATTTGTTTTGCTTTAACCCGGCCATCGTCTTCACCAATATCAACTCCTTTTTTTAATTCTATAAGTGGATTAGATCTTACTTTTGAATCTCTTTTTTTGACCAATACCTGATAAACTTTTTCATGATTAAAACGTGGGTGGGTTAATTGTTGTGCCCAATCGCCATCGTTAGTAAGAATTAATAAACCCCTACTGTCTTTATCTAGGCGTCCAACAGCAAAAAGTTTTTCTTGACGCAGATCGTTTGGCAATAAAGAAAAAACATTTTTTTCTCCCTTAAAAACTTCGTTGGTACAAGTATAGCCTTTGGGTTTATTAATAATTAAATATATTTTTTTACATTGTGACAAAACCTGCTTATCAACCATCACCTCATCTTCTTCAGAAACTGTCATACCTAAAGTAGCTGGTTCTTTATTAACTAAAACTCGATAAGTAGAAATTGAGTTGCGAATAAGTTCTTCGGCTTTACGACGAGAACAAACACCGGCACTAGCAATAAATTTAGTTAAAGGAATTTTCATAATTTAATTTTAATATCAGCCTTTTTATTAATTAAAAAACAACCCAAACTAGCAACCAAAAGCCAAAATAATATTGCTAAATCATTTTTAAAATAAGGCACGTCAACTAAGCCATGAAAAACAATCATGAGCATAGCACCGATTAAACCCAAAACCATGAATTTATTATTATCTCCTTCTTTTATCATTTCTTTAACGAGCTTAATAGCTAAATAAAAATATCCAACAAACAACCAAATAAAACTCAATACTCCCAATAAACCCAATTCACTCCAAAAATTTAAAATAAAATTATGAGGATAAAGATATACCTCTAAAGGTTGCCAATATTTCTTTTTATACTCTTCATTGAAAATAACTATTTTGCGACGAAAATCAGGATCTTTATCTTTATTAAAAAACATTCCCTCTGAATGATAAGCTAAAATTGAATTTTGATAATTAGCTAAGCCAGCACCACTTAATAAACGACCATCTCTAATCATATTCCAAGTTTCTTGCCATTGTAATTTTCTAATTTGCCAAGACTCACTATACTCAATTTTTTCTACTACTATTTTTTGAAGTGGTAAATAAAAACAAACCATGGCTAAAATTATTATCAACCCTGATATTAAAAATAATTTAAATTTTTTAAGAATAATAAATAACAGCGTTGTTAAGGAAAGAAAAAATGCTAAAATAGCACCCTTAGAAGAAGCAAAAATTATAGCTAATAACGATAAGGCTGAAATAACTAATAATAAAACTTTGAACCAATTTAATTCTTTTTTGGTAGTTAAAGCATATCCAATTAATAACCAAATTACAGGACCCAAATATAAGGCCACAGCATTTGGATAGCCGAATATTGAAACAACACGACGTTGGTCGGCTTGAGCCCAAAAATCATTAAAAATCAAAAGGCCTGTTATTTTTTGAAAAATCGCAACTAACGAAATAAGTAAGGCCGCACCAGCTAAAGGCCAAATAATCTTCTTTATCATTTCACCCTTAAAAACATTAAATAATAAAATAAAAACTAAAGCTGGTTCAAAAAAGTAAGCCTTCCAAATTCCCAAAGCACTATTATTTAAACCAGAAACTAAAACCGCCAAGTAGGAAACAATAATCAAAATTATTAATTCTTTACCAAAAGGATAAGGAGTACTCAAAGACGATCTTTTCCAATCTAATAACTTTTGATATTTTTTCTCTTTAAAAAACCAAACACCGAAAGCAATAATTATCAGGCCCTCTAATAAAGTTGAGGGGTAACCAAAAATAGAAAAACGAATTAGATAA
>JALOQQ010000041.1 GCA_025453315.1 Planctomycetota bacterium | reverse complement strand
CCCGAACAGTTAGTCGCTTTTAATGCCGGCGGAGAATTGTATATTGGTGAAGGAGAGGATGGTCAACTAGTTATTACTTCTGACAAAAATGCTTTAGCTGGGTACGCCCGTCGTTTCTTTTCTTTAAATAAAGATCAGCTAGCCGTTTTAACGCCAAAGCAATTAAAATTATATAATCAAGATTTAATTTTATTGGAACCGAATTGGGAGAAGATGGAAGTTAATGTTGAGGAATTAAGTAAGGGTGTCTTTCCTCATTTCATGCTCAAAGAAATTTTTGAACAAGACAAGGTGGTGGCTGAAACTATTAATAGTTTTTTAACTACTGATGAACAAATAGAATTGACTCCAGAATTTTTAGCTTTAGAACCATTAATTAAAAAAAGTTCAAGATTGATTATTATTGCTTGTGGTACTTCTTGGCATGCGGGCTTGGTGGCTAAATATTTTTTTGCTCAATTAACTAATTTACCCGTATCAGTAGAATATGCTTCAGAATTTTTGCCTGAAACGATTGATTCTTCTGATATAGTAGTAGCTATTTCTCAGTCTGGTAGTACCGCCGACACCATTAGAGCGGTTGAATTAGCTGAAGGACGAGGAGTAAAGTTAATTGCTATTTGTAATGTCGCCGGCTCTACTCTGGCTCGATTAGCCGATATTTGTTTACTCACTAAAGCTGGTATCGAAATAGGAGTAGCCTCTACCAAGGCCTTTACTACTCAATTAGTGGTTTTATTATTATTAGCTATTAGATTTGGCCAAATTAAAAATACTATTACTAAAGAATTAAGTTCTAAATTAATTAGTCAATTTAAAGAAATTCCTCGCTTAATAAAAGAAGTTCTTTTGCGTAATAAATATATTGAAGACTTGGCTGAGAAGTTTAGCTCAGCTCATAATTTTTTATATTTAGGTCGTGGTCTTAATTATCCCATTGCCCTAGAAGGTGCTTTGAAGTTGAAAGAAATTTCTTACATTCATGCCGAGGGTTTATCGGCCGGTGAAATGAAACATGGCCCCATTGCTTTAATTGATAAAGATATGCCGGTTTTAGTTTTGGCTGTTAAAGATGAAATGTATGATCGGGTGATTAATAATATTATGGAAATAAAAGCACGTGAGGGCAGGATAATAGCTGTTATTAGTGGCGATGATGAAAACATTACTTCTAAAGTTGATGAAGTAATAAAAATTCCTGAGACTAATAATTTATTATTACCATTTTTAAGTGTTATACCATTACAGTTTTTAGCTTATTATATTGCGCGTTTAAAAGGCGCTAATATTGATAAGCCACGTAACTTAGCTAAGTCAGTTACGGTGGAATAATTATTATCTATTAGTATAGCCTGTAACAAATATCCTTATCGCTCAACAGACGAAACTCGTTATACTCATAAGTAGAGATATTTGTTACAAGCTACTTTTATATGTCTATTAAAGTTCGCTTATTAAAAATAACTGATTTAAAAAAGAATAGTGGTTTGTGGGAGACTTTAAATAATCTTAGTCCAGTTGGTAAATTTTCTTATATTAGAGCTCAAAAGGCTTTTAAAGATATTATTAAACAAAATTCTTATAATTATGTGGCTGTTGAGGAAAGAAATAAGCAGATTGTTGGTAATATTAAATTAATAATTGAGCAAAAACTATACCGTAATTTTGGTAGAGCCGGACATATTGAGGATGTTGTAGTTCATAAAGATTATGAGGGACAGGGAATTGCTAAATTGTTAATAAATACAGTTATTAAAAAGGCTAAAGAATTAAAATGCTATAAATTAATTTTAGATTGTTCGCCAGAGCTCGTTTCTTTTTATTCTAAATTTGGTTTAGAAGAAAAAGAGAGGGGAATGAAAATGTATCTTATTAAATAATATTTTGTTGGAGGTTTTATATTTTAAAAAATTGTAAAAAAGATTCTAAAGTAGTGAAGGTTGTGGAATTTTAAAATAAATAGAATATTAAATGGTTTATAAAAAACTTAACCTGCTGATTTTTGTCAGCAGGTTTTAGTTATACTAAACATTAACTTAGTTAATTAATATCTTAACTTAGTTAATTAAGGTTTTTTCTGGTTCCATAATCAGGTCGAACACTTTACATCTTATGGATTGTTCTTGCTTGGGAGAAAGACGATAAATTATGTAGTCTTCATGTTCTCCGCCCATGTCGCCATTAGACCAGTTTTTAACAATTAAATGCGAAGGAAAAAAGCCTCTTAAACGATTCTTTTTTATAGAATCTAAAATACTTTTTTCGTTCTTTACTTCAATTGTTATTAGTCCTAGTGCCACTCCCCAGAACATATAGTCTGTTCCAGATCTAAATTGTAAATCACCCCAATGGTGGTTGTCATAATTTGCTTTTATTGGCGCTAAGAGATTAAATTCTTCTTTGGGAAATTGAACTGTTACGTAGCGCTCTTCCATGGCGTCAATTTTTGACAGCGGTTTAAAAATTTTTAACAAAGAAGCTTTTCCGATTTGTGTTATTGTTTTCATGTTGTAAAGTACGGTTTATGGTCCAAGTACTATCTAGGACTAGTTTGTTATTCGTAACAAACACCGAGATTATTTATTTTCCATTTGACCTTCTGTGAGTTTCTCTATTCTCACTATAGCTGCTAATTAAGGGAGCAGTGAAACCTTTTAATTTGTTGAAATTTTAACATTTTTATAATTTATTGTCAATATATTGGGTTTTTTATAGGTTTTTTGATATTGACTTTATTATATTTTTATGTTAATATAAATTATTATTAAAAGATTTATAATAATTTTTGTAAATAGATATTCATCAATTTTAATAAAAATAACTTACTGATTATGAAAAAAATTCTTGTAGCCGGCGGCGCTGGCTTTATCGGCAATCATCTATGTCGTTTTTTATTAGAAAAAGGAAACTCGGTTGTTTGTTTTGATAATCTACAGAGTAGCTCTAAAGAAAATATCGAGTCGTTACTAGAAAATGAGAATTTTACTTTTATTGAAGGTGATATTAATCACTTACCAAAATTTTCTAATAATTTTGATCAGATTTATAATTTAGCTTGTCCAGCATCACCGGTTCATTATCAAAAAGAACCAATTGATACTATACGAACTAACACAGTTGGCGTTATTAATTTATTAGAGTTAGCTTTAAAGGATAAGGCAAGAATTTTACAAAATTCTACTTCAGAAATTTATGGCGATCCTTTGTGTCACCCTCAAATAGAGACTTATTGCGGTAATGTTAATCCAATTGGTCCTAGAGCTTGTTATGACGAAGGTAAGCGTATAGCCGAAACTTTATTTTTTGAATATTATCGAAAACATAACTTAGAAATTAGAATTGCTCGCGTTTTTAACACTTACGGACCGAGTATGCTTAAAGAAGATGGTCGCGTAGTTTCTAATTTTATTGTTCAAGCTTTACAGAATCAAGACATTACTATTTATGGTTCCGGCAACCAAACCCGCTCTCTTTGTTATGTGTCTGATTTGGTTGGTGGTTTGTATAAACTAATGAATAATGAAAAAATAACCGGACCAGTTAATCTTGGCAATCCAAGAGAAATGACTATTTTAGAAATTGCTCAGAAAATTATTGAATTAACTAACTCGAAATCAAAATTGAAATTTATGCCACTACCCGCCGATGATCCTACTAAACGTCGTCCCGATATTAGTCTGGCTAAGAGAGAATTAGATTGGGAGCCAGAAATTATTTTGGAAGATGGCTTAAAAGAAACTATAGACTATTTTAAAGGGAAAATTTAAGAATAATAAAAAAACAGGGATAATCTAATTACCCTGTTTTTTTATGGTAAATTAGCTATAATAATATAAGGCTAAGTAAATTAATATTGTTTATAGGTAGGCTCACATTATTTAATATTTTGGGAAATAACAATTGTGATTTTAAAAAATAAATCTTTATGAAAATTGTAGAAATGGAGGCCAAAATACCCTTAAATAGAATTAAAGATTTTTTGCCTTATAAATGGGATTTAAATGTTTACCGTGGTTGTCAGCATGCCTGTGTTTATTGTTATGCTCTTTATTCTCATCGTTTTTTGGAGTCAGAAAATTTTTTTAATCAATTATACGTTAAAACTAATATTGTTGAATTATTAGATAAGAAATTAAGTTCTCCAAGATGGCATAAAGAGATTATTAATTTAGGAGGAGTTACTGATAGCTATCAGGCCATTGAAGCTGATTATCAACTAATGCCAGGAATTTGGAAAACTTTAATTAAACATAATAATCCGGCGTTAATCTGTACCAAGTCGCATTTATTATTGAGAGATATTGATTTAATTAATCAGCTTTCGCAAAAAACTTATGTATCGGTCGCTGCCACTATTACTACGGTCAATGAAAGAATAAAAAATATTATTGAGCCAGGTTCGCCCCCCTTTCTAGAAAGATTGAAAATGTTAAGAGAGGTTAAACAAAAGACTAAGGCTAAAACCGCTTTAATGCTAATGCCGGTTTTACCCTATCTCACTGATTCGGAAAATAATTTAGATGTTATTTTTGCCTTAGCTAAGAAATGTCCAGTCGACTACGTTTTAGTAGGTTTATTGAATTTAATTGGTGATACTAAAAAACATTATTTTCAATTTATTGAAAAAGAATTTCCCCAGCTTTCTTCTAAATATAAAGCTCTCTATAAGAGGGGAAGAATTGATGCTGAATATAAAAAGAATTTTTTTCAAAAAGTAGAAAGAATAAGAAAAAAATATGGCCTTCCTTCTTGGACCAAACCTACATCTGATAACAACGCCTGATATTGAATAAATTATTATTAATTATTATATGAAAAAAATTATTGTCGCCTCTAAAAATCCAATTAAAATTGAAGCTACTCTTTTAGGTTTCCAAAAAATGTTTTCCGAAGAATCTTTTGTAGTGGAAGGTGTAAGCGTTTCCTCTGGTGTCAGTGATCAACCTAAAAGCAATAAAGAAGCTTTATTGGGAGCAAGAAATAGAATTATTAATGCCCAGCAAGAATTTCCGGGTGCTGATTTTTATGTTGGTTTAGAAGGCGGAATTGAAAGCAATGAAGAAGATGATGAGGTTGAAGCTTTTGCTTGGGCGGCAATTTTATCTTCTGATAATAAGTTTGGTAAAGGAAAAACCGGTACTTTCTTTTTACCCGCTAAGGTAGTGGAATTATTGAAACAGGGAAAGGAATTGGGTGAAGCAGATGATATTGTTTTTGGCACCAGTAATTCTAAACAGGTTAGTGGTGCTTGCGGACTCTTAACTAATAATATTTTAAATCGTAAAATGCTTTATGCTGATGCAGTAATTTTAGCGCTCATACCTTTTAAGAATCCAGATTTATATTAAAATTTTTTAATTTAGAATTTAATTGATAATTATGAATAATAAAATGGTTAATAATGTTTTAAAGAAAACAAAATCACTTTCTTGGGAAAAATGGTTAGAACGTCCTTTTAGAGCTTTTGGTTTATCTTTATCTGAAGAAGCTCTTTCGAAAAAGGCTTTTCGAAAAATTAATATTCGCAACGTTGAATTGCGTAACGTTCTTTTTCAAAATGGTTTTTGGTTTCTTTGTGAAGAGAGTATGACCGAAATGGATGTTTTAGCAGAAAAATACTTGCGTTCCCACTCTATGCTTGATATTACTAAGAGTTTAAATAAATTTAAAAAAGATAGTGAGAAAAAAATAAAATTATTAATTAAAAAGAAAATTAAAGTTACTCAGAAATTTAAAACTGTTTTTGAAATTTTAACAACCTGTTTTACTTATATTTGGCTTACTCATGGTATTGAATCTTATTATGATAGAAAATTAAAAATAGAGGTTCCAAAATATGTTAAAGGTGATATTAATACTTTTATTGGTGATGCTAGTTTTCCGAAAAAGAAAAATGCTCACGCTTTGTTGGAGGAAATGATGCGCGGCCAAGCTACTAATCGAATGATCGCTAAAAAATTTGGCTGGATAAATGTGAGAGATTTTTTCTCTAATCCTTTTTCTGAATTAGATATAGAAAAAATGAGAAAAGAATTAGCTCCTATTAAAAAGCACAAGGCAATTAATATCCCAAAACCACTAGTAAGATTATTTAGAGAAGTTCAAGAGTTGGTGTTTTTTAGAACCGAAAGAACTGATGTCTTATTTCAATTATCTTTTTTAGCACGTCCAATATTGGTGGAAGTAGCTAAATATTATAATATTAATTTTTCAGAATTAAAATATTATCGAGCTAAGAGTTTGGTTTTAGGTAAGCCCGAAAAATATTCTGACTCTTGTAGTTTTGCTTATTCCGATGGTGAGTCTGTCTTTTTAAACGAACCAATAATTAATAATACTATTTTACAGACAGAAATTATTTCCGGACGAATTGCTTTTCGCGGCATTGTTAAGGGAGTAGTAAAAATTGTAAAAAACGTTTCAGAATTAAATAAAGTTTTAGTTGGTGATGTTTTAGTGACGCCAATGACTTTTCCTAATTTTATCCCAGCTATGAATCGTGCCGCCGCTTTTGTTACTGATGAGGGTGGAATTACTTGTCACGCCGCTATTGTAGCTAGAGAAATGCAAAAGCCCTGTATTATTGGCACAAAAAATGCAACTAGTATTTTAAAAGACGGTGACGAAATTGAAGTTGATGCTAATAAGGGAGTGGTTAAAATTTTAAATAAAAAAGCTTAAGTTAAGATACTGGTTTGTTAAACCAATTATTCCAAACAGCCAATTAGTTTTAGTTGATTTATGTTAAATTGATTTATAAGTGCTCCAGTTTTATGAATAATGTTTCAGGAACAAAAAACTTTTACGATGTAATTATTGTTGGCGCCGGACCAGCTGGCCTTAATTGTGCCCAAGCACTCGCTAATAGTAATTTAAAGGTTTTAGTTGTGGAAAAAAATAAAGAAATTGGCCCTAAAATTTGTGCCGGCGGTTTGACGGGCAAAGATTTAGCATATTTAAATTTGCCAGAAGAATTAATCGATTTTAAATATAAGGAAATAGCGCTCCATGTTAATAGAACTAAGTCGATAATTACTAATGATGATTATTTTGCTTATACCATAAACAGAAAGAAATTAGGTCAATGGCAATTAGCTAAATTAAAAAGTTTTTCTAATATCATTGTTAAAACCGAAGCCTTGGTTTCTCAAATCGAAAAAGAATATCTTGTAATTAATGGAGAAAAAGTTTTTTATAAAATATTGGTTGGGGCTGATGGTTCAGCTTCACTAGTAAGAAAATTTTTAAATTTAAAATCAGAGGATTTGGGTATTGCGATTCAATATTTATTGCCCAATACTAAATATCGTGATTTTGAAGTATTTTTTAAAGATCAGTTTTTTTCTGCTTGGTATGCTTGGATTTTTCCTCACCAAGATTTTGTTTCTATTGGTTGTGGTGCTAAACCACAAGTTCTATCATCGGATAAATTACAAAGAAATTTTCAACTTTGGTTAAAAGAAAATAATATTGATGTTAGTTCGGCGCAATATCAGGCCTTTCCTATTAATTGTGATTATCAGGGTCATAAATTTGAAAATATTTATTTAATTGGCGATGCGGCTGGTTTAGCTTCGATTTTTACGGGTGAGGGTATTTATCAAGCTTTGGTTAGTGGTGAAGAAGTTGGTCGAATGATTTTGGATGAAAAATATAAAGCCCAAAAAATAAACAACTTACTATCGATAAAAAGAAAACACAAAAAGATACTTTTTCTATTAATTAAGGCTGGTAGATTTAAGACAGTCCTATTCTATTTGGGTCAATTTTTATTTAAGAATAACTGGTTTAAGAAAAAGGTTATTGAAATATTAGGGTAAGAAATTAGATTTTTCATTACCTTTTATTAATTCTAGAAGTTTTTGTTATTATTTACGTACTACTCTAAATTAAGTAAGAATAGAAAGCGGGGAATATGTTCTCGTTTTTTGTTTGGCTTATTTTTTGTTTTTGTTATTTTTGCTATAGTAATAATAGCAGTATTATTATGATAACTGTTTAA
>JALOQQ010000040.1 GCA_025453315.1 Planctomycetota bacterium | reverse complement strand
ATAATTTTATTTTTACAAACAGGGGGGCAAAGAGCTGATTTAAATAAAATAGGTTGGCGCAGTGAGGATTATTTTAATAAAGAATTATACGTCTTTGATTATTTATTCCGTTCACCCGGTTGGCCCTTAGATTGTCCCGGTATTAAAGAGGCTGTTAAAAAAAATAAGAAAATTATTATCAGCTCACCAATGAACATTTTTTTTTCCCTCTGCGAAACAAAAAATATTATTAGTGTTAGTGGTACTAAGGGAAAAGGAACAACAGCTAGTTTAATAGCAGCTATTTTAAGACAGTCTAAAAAAAGGTTTTTTTTAGGAGGTAACATTGGTATTGCTCCTTTAGCATTTTTAGAGAAAATTAAAAAAAATGATTGGGTTATATTAGAGCTCTCTAGTTTTCAATTGGAAGACTTAAAATTTAGTCCTAAAATAGCGGTTATAACTAATTTATACAAGGAACATTTGGCACCAGCCGATCCACATAACCCTAATTATCATAAGAACTATAAAAGTTATTGGTTGGCTAAATATAATTTAATTAATTGGCAGAAAAAAGGAGATGTGGCGGTGATTAACCCTAAATTAAAATCAAAAATTATAAGATTAAAAGCTCAGAGTAAAATAATTTATTTTAAGAACTCCAATTTAGATAGTGGTTTGGTTGGTGAATATTACCGAGAGAATATTGGCGCGGCCGTAACAGTTGCCAAAGTTATTGGCATTTCAGAAAATAATATTAAGCTAGCAGTTAAAAATTTTAAAAATTTAGAACATCGTTTAGAATTGGTGCGGGAAGTGAAAAAAATTAGTTATTATGATAATAGCTTTTCAACTACACCAGAAAGCACAATTTTAGATTTAAAATCTTTTAAACAAAACATTGTTTTATTGCTCGGTGGTGCCGATAAGGGAGCGGACTTTAAACTTCTGGCTAAAGAAATTAAAAAGAGAGTAAAACTCACCGTTTTATTAGCTGGAGTTGGCACGGATCGCATTATTAAAGAATTAGATAAAATTAGTTATTTACCCATTCAGAGAAGATTAGTTTTTAGTATGAAAGAAGCAGTTAAAGTTGCTAGTCGCCAAGCTAGCGCCGGGGACGTGGTTTTACTTTCTACAGCTTGTGCTAGTTTTGGCATGTTTAAAAATTATAAAGAACGTGGTAATTTGTTCCAGCAAGAAGTTAAAAAATTATCAGATTAACTTAATTAACGATTTCTTTTTAGCTAATATTTTAGTAGCCTAGAAGATTAAAACATTTATTTTAAATATATGATTGGAGTTTTTGATTCTGGGGTTGGCGGCCTAACCGTTTTGAAAAGTTTTTTAGATTTTTTACCTCAATATGATTATGTCTATTTAGGCGATAATGCTCGCGTTCCTTACGGCAATAAATCCCAAGAAACTATTTATAATTACACCAAACAAGCAGTTGATTTTCTTTTTGCCCGAGGGTGTAAGTTAATTATTATTGCTTGCAATAGTGCTTCAGCTAAAGCTTTGCGTCGAATCCAACAAGATTATTTGCCTCTTAAATATCCCGGACAAAAAGTATTAGGAGTAATTAGGCCCTTAGTGGAAGAAATAGTTTCAGAAAACAATCTTCGTTCTAAAAAAGATAGAATTAATAAAGTAGGTATAATAGGGACCAAGGCTACTATTAATTCTGAAGTCTATTGCAAAGAATTAATAAAATTAGACCCGACTTTAGAAATAATACAACAAGCTGCTCCCTTATTAGTTCCGTTAATTGAGGAGGATTGGTCTAAAAAACCGGAAACTAAAATGATTCTTAAGAAGTATCTCCGCCCTTTAAAGGTTCGTGGAGTACAAACTTTAATTTTGGGTTGCACCCACTATCCTTTTTTATTAAAATATATTCGTCGTTTAATGGGCAAAAAATGTTTAATTTTTGATCCGGGGGTAAGTGTAGCTCGAAGTTTAATGGCTTATCTTAGTCGTCATCCAGAATTAGCCATAGAAAAAACAGCTAAACCTAATTATTTCTTTTATACTACCGATAGTACAGAACATTTTAAAGAATTGGGTGAAAAATTTTTAGGTCAGAAAATAGAAAAAATAGAAAAAATAGAACTATGATTATTTTTCTTTATGGTAATGACAGTTACCGCAGTCGACAAAAGTTAAGAGAATTTAAAAAAAAGTTTGTTCGTGAGGTTGATAAAGATGAAAATAATCTTTTGCTTTTGGATGGCCAAAATATTAGCGCTAAAACTATCGGTGAAAAATTAGCCTCCGGAACTTTATTTGCTCGTAAAAAAATGTTAATTATTGAAAATATTTTTTCTAATAAAAGCGAAACTATTTTTACTGATCTTTTAAATTATTTTGAAAAAAATAAAAGTTTAACCGAACTAAATTCTTCCCATATTATTATTTTTATTGATAATGAGGTTGGAAAAAATAACCAACCCAGCAAGATTAAAGCTAAAAATCTTTTTACTTTTTTAAGCAAACAAAAAATTGTTCAAGAATTTGAATTATTGAATAGTAATCAAGTTTTTTCTTGGTTAAAAGAAGAAATGGTTAAACAGAATAAAAAAATTAGCGCTAAAGCCAGTCAATTGTTGATAAATATGGTTGGTAATGATTTGTGGCGCTTGAATAACGAAGTGGCTAAATTGACTAGTCGAGTTGAACAAGAAGAAATTACCGAGGAGCAAGTTAGGGAAATGGTAGTAGATAAATTTGAAGAAAATGTTTTTTTATTAGTTGATGCCTTTGGTGCTCGTCAAAAAGCCGAGGCCTTTAAAATTTTAGAAGAACAATATCAAGCAGATATAAACGAAGAATATCTTTTATCCATGCTTATTCGTCAGTTTAAATTAATTTTACAAGCTAAAGAAAGTAATGGTTTAGCTAGTCAATTGGCGACTAATTTAAAATTACCCAATTTTGTTGCTAATAAAGTTTTAGCCCAAAGCCGTAATTTTTCCAATGAGGAATTAAAACAAATTATTTCTCAGTTGATTAACTTGGACTATACTAAAAAAAGTGGTCAAGGGGAGCTAAAAAATGGAATTAGTTTGTTATTATCCAGTTGGTAAACAAGTTGGTAAACAAGATCTTGCCTTTTTGACAAGCTTTTGTTATATTAAAATAGAGTTAAGGCAACTCATTTTTTATTGTTAGAAAAATATAACGGGCAATTAGCTCAGTTGGTTAGAGCGCAACACTGATAATGTTGAGGTCGGAGGTTCGAATCCTCCATTGCCCACCAGTATTGCCTGATAAAATTTATAGCGGGGTAGAGCAGTTGGCAGCTCGCTGGGCCCATAACCCAGAGGTCACTGGTTCGAATCCAGTCCCCGCAACTCATTGTGTAAAGTAAAATTAAATATATCGCCGGGGTAGCTCAGTGGTAGAGCAAAGGACTGAAAATCCTTGTGTCGTGAGTCCGATTCTCACCCCCGGCACTAAGCGAAATGAACCTGTGTTTTATCATAGGTTTATTTTACAAACGGGGTATGGCCTAGCTGGCTTAGGGCGCCTGCTTTGGGAGCAGGAGATCCTGGGTTCAAATCCCAGTACCCCGACAAAAAAACAACTCTTTATTGAGTTGTTTTTTTATGGTTAGATTATCTCTCGATTTAAATTTAATTTAGTGCTACTTATGTTAATCTTTAATATTATTTTTTAATATTTTTATTACTCCCTTGTTAGCATCCACCTCTATTAGGTCATTATCATTTATTAATTTAGTCGCCTCTTTAGTGGCAATGATAGCTGGTTTTTTCATCTCTCTGGCGATAATGGCGGCATGGCATAAAATTCCGCCTTCATCAGTAATAAAAGCCGAAGCTTTTTCCATGGCCGGTATAAAATTAGGGAAAGTCATTACTGCCACCATAATATCCCCAGGATTTATTTTTTTTAAATCAGAAATTGTAATAACAACTTTAGCTTTCCCTCTTAAGAAACCAGGAAAAGCAACTTGCCCGTTAATTATTTTATTATTAATGTTAGTTGAGCGTTTTATTAATCTAAGATGTTTGGTATTAGTTAGAATAATTAATTTTCCTCCTAAACTTAACATTTGACTGCCCTTCTCTCTTTTTCTAATAATTTTTAAAGGGACTATTCTTTTTCCGGTTTTAATAATCTCTAATAATTCTTTAAAGGTAACTAGTCTAGTATCAGATATCCCGTAATTAGCATTAAGCATTGTTTCATAAAATAATTTATGAACACGAAACCAGGCATGATAAATAACATCGGTGCGCCAAGTTCTTAAATAAGAAAATAATTGTGCAAGTTTGGCTAATTTTATTATTGCGGGTTGATTTTTAAATTTTTTCAGTAGAATTATTTGTTGGCCTAAGATCTTTTTTCTTTCTTGTTTGATGGTTTTCCAGGGTTGAAGAGAATTTTTAAATTCAGTTTTTATTTGTTCTATTCTTTTAGTAATATCATTCTCTCGCCAATAGTGATCAAAATTACAAGAGCGCGCACCAATCCAAGCATAACGGTCTAAATGATTTTTTACTAATTTGGAAAAACTCTTTTTTTTATAATTACGGACTAATTTATAAAAAGAGGCCTGTTCTGACAGATGTTCATTTTCTTTGCTGGGGAAGACTAATATTTTAAGCCATTTGTTTTTTTGCTCAAGATTATTAGTCGGTAATTTTTCTATAATCATTTCCGACAAAGCTTTATCTGCTGAAACCATGGGAATTAGAAAAGAATGGGCAATTAAAGCTTGATTGAAAAACATTTTTAAAGCTCGATATATTTTTTTTCTATTATATTTTTTTAAAGCATCTGAAGAATATGAATGGTTTTTTGTTTTGTGATTAAAATTTAGTTTTTCTAATTTTTGTGATAATTTTTCAAATTTTTTTATTTCTTTTATTAATTTTTTAGAAAAATTATCTAACATTATCGGAGAAGAAAAATGTTTTTTTATTTTCTCCAAATCGGAGGCACTATAAAAAATATCTCCATTATTAAAACTACAAGCTCGAGGATGAAGGTTTATTCCAGTAATTTTTTTAAAAATCGAGAAATAACAATAATTAGTTATTGAGTTAAATAAAATCATTTCTTGGCGATTAATAGAATATTGCCAATCAACCTTTTTAATACTATTGATAAGATTATTCACAATTTTATTTTGTATAATTAAGTCTTAAACGTTTTATTTGAAATTTTAAAACTCCCACTAAATGGGAGTTTTAAAGGTGTATTTTATTCGTCTAGTTTTTCTTTTTTCCCGTAGACATAAAGCACTACCAATAGAAAAGCTCCAGCTAGATATAAAGAAATTAATAGAGCAGTATTGTCGGGACGCTCTTTTTTATTACTGGTTTCTTCTTTTTTAATAACTTCTTGAGCCGTACCGTTATTAAGAAAGGTTTTTTCATCTTCAATTTTATTATTTTCAATGAAAAGGGTGTAAGGTTCTGATTTTATTGTTATTTTTCCTTTAGCATCATAAATAACAGCGTATATTTGATGCTTACCATCTAAAAGTTTTTTATTGAAAGTATAAGAAAAAATTCCATCTTTATCGGCTTGTACAGTATTTAAAATAGGTAGAATGCTGTAGGTTATTAAAGAAACTACCTCATTAGCCTTAGCTTTGCCGGTGATTTTTATAAAATCTCCTTCATTAACAATCTTATTAATATCAATTTCTCCGTTCTTTAAATTTCCAGAAAAACGAGGCTGTTCTAAAGCTAAATGTTTTATAGTAGCCTGATCTATTGGTGATAAATCTTTATTAATATCAACCTTGCCACCACTACTGGGGTGCTCACCTTGTTTCAATTCATAAAGATCGGATTTATTATTACCATTACTATCGAGTTTGTTTGGATTAGTTTTTAGACGAAGTTCCAAGTCATCCGGCAGACCATCATTATCATAATCGCTAAGGAAAATAAGTGGTACGACATCTTTTTCTATTCCAACTAAAGAAGTGGAATCGGTTATTTTTTTTTCTTCAGAGAGTAGTGCTAAATAGGTATTATTTTTATCCTTAATTGGCAGAACGCTTAATAAAATATTTGAATCACTACTTAAATTTTTAGTCTTACCATTTTCTTGGGTCACAACGACATTGGCATAGGTGTCATTTTCCTCATTTTTTTTAATAGTAACAAAATTACCATTTAAGTCATAAGCTATCTTATAGAGTTTTTTTAGATTTTCATTATTAATAAAGTCTCCAAGAATCACATGGTCTATTAATTTATTACAAAATCTTTCACTTTGCTCTTCGCAAGTAAAGGGTTTGCCATAACGCAACTTCATAATTTCTCGACAGCCCGTTTTTGTTTTAATATCTATTTGACGGCACTCCTTAGGAAGAATTAATTCCTTAATATAGGTCTCGCAATCACTAATCGCATTAACCCCGCCTTTTAAGCAGTCTAAAGAAAAATTTTCACTTAATTGACTATTCATGTAACCACGACAACGTTCAGCTGTATTGAAATTGGCTTTGAGGCAATCTTCATTAACTTCTTTGACGGTGGCTATAATCTCTTTATCAGCGGCGAGAGCCTGCTCTTGAATTATGCTGGCTTGTTTAGTTAGTTCCAATATATCATTGGTATTTTCGGTCGTAGTAATAATTGGCAATTCTTCTTTTTTTTCTTGTTCAACTTTTTTCTGTTGATCAAGCTCTAATTGATAATTAACATTAGATATTTTAACTTCAATTTCCGTTTTTACTTCTTCTTTTAAAACTTTAGCGATCGCTCCGACTTTATAAATACCATTAGCATTAATTAAGGTATTCCAGGAAAAAGCATATTCATTACTATTGTTTTCATGAATTGCTGAATAAGTGGTTTTTTTGCCACTTAAGTCAGTGGTATAAAATTCAAAAGCATAGGGTCTAAAATTAACCTTAGTTTTAATAGTTACGACGCCACTTAAAAAACTAGGTAAATTCTCAAATTCAATTTTAAAATCAGTCGTTTTGGCGGTGGCAGTTGTTTTGACGGCAGGAGTTGTTTTGGTGGTATTAGAAACGGCCGTTGTTGCCCCATTGGCAACCAACGCAAAAAAGCCATTAAAAAAGATTAAAATGGCTGTAAATATTATTAATAATGAAGGTTTTTTCCTCCTCATAAACTTTACTCTATCATAACATATTTTTAACATCCTTTCAAACAGTATTGATTTTTGTTTATTATTGTGTTATCATCGTATTACCTTATTAATTTTTATTCAGGCATTTTGGGTATGCCTTTAAGCGAATTGCTATGCCAAATTTAAAATCAGCTAAAAAAGAGCTAAGAAAAAGTGCTAAGAGAAAAATAAAAAACAAGAAAACCATTGATACTTTAAAGAGTGTTATTAAGGGTAATCGCAAAGCTATTGCCAATAAAGACCTTTCAATAAAGGAAAAAATTGTTAGCACTATTAAAACTATTGATAAAGCTGCTCAACAAGGCGCTATTAAAAAAAATAATGCTAATCGTAAGAAATCTAGATTACAGAAGCAATTAAACCAATTGTTAGCTAAAAAATAATTTATTTAAGGCAAATTTTGCCAATAATTAACCCATCTTGGTTAGGGGTTGTGTCTTAACATTTTTCTCCCTATCTCGGATTGGCTAAAACTATGTTAGATAAAAAAACAAAAGAAAAAATCATTAAAAAGTTTCGTGTTCATGAAAGCGACACTGGTTCTCCTCAAGTACAAATTGCTATTTTAACTGAGGAAATAAAATTTCTTTCAGAGCATTTAAAAAAACATAAGCATGACCATTCTTCTCGTCGCGGTTTATTAAGAAAGGTAAGTGAACGTCGTCGCTTATTAAAATATTTACAGAAAGAAAATGAGAAAGATTTTAGAGATTTGTCTTTAAAATTAAAGTTAAAAATTTCTCAAAAAATGGAACAAGAAGAGCTAGAAAAGAAAGAAAAGGAAAGAAAATATGATCAGCAATTAGCTGAGGATTTATCTGAAGAAATAGGTGATTCTGCTTCCGAAGAATAATATATTATGATAAAACACAAAGAGCAAAGAGT
>JALOQQ010000116.1 GCA_025453315.1 Planctomycetota bacterium | reverse complement strand
GTATAGACATGGCCGTTGATGGAAAAACCGGAGGAATATATAGATTCGGCGAAGAGGGTTGGCATGGCCAATCTATTGTCCTAGAAAAATGGGGTGATAAATTAGAGATGATTACTCATAGTCAGTATAAAGATGGTCATGCTACGGCGATATTTAATACTGCTTTTAATGATTTACAAAACTTACAAAAACAATTAGATCAAGCTAAATAATTTTATAAAATAATATCTGGTAGTAAATTCGAATTAAGTTATAATTTCGATAGGCATTAAATAACTGTAAATTCCCAACAAATCCACTTCTTGATTCACCCTCCATTTCATATTTTGATTTTGCAGGAAATCAAACCTTCAAAATTTCACTAATTCTACAAACAAAAAGAGAACTGGCAACTGCCAGTTCTCCGAAGTAGTCCCTGGGGGAATTCCGCCCTCAGCCGCCGCCAGAATTGCGGCGGCTTCACTTGTCCTGGGTCAGCACTAAGTATCCCCCGGATACTTAGTGGCGCTCTCCTTTTCGCTCGGTCTTCCAACCTCGCTCAAGACTCGCTGCTGACCTGTTCGACTCCCCTCGACTGACGCCGTCGTAAATAAAAAGAGCACACTTACGTATGCTCTTTTTATTTATGTAGTCCCTAGGGGAATCGAACCCCTATTATCAGGTTGAGAACCTGGTGTCCTAACCATTAGACGAAGGGACCAAAATTTATTCAATTAAAAAATTAAGCCAAAAAGGTCTTAATTGATTATATTGTATAGATACTAAAATCTCTTGTCAAACTAATTAAACTAATATAAATATTAGGTAAATATTGTTATTTTTAGATAATTATTAATTATTTTGGCGAATGTTTGTTTTTAAAATGATTTATTTTTAAAGAAGAGTTTGTCCAATAATATTGTGTCCATGTAAAAATTCTTCACTAGTCATTATTTTAGAACCCTCGATTTGCAACTTTTTAATTATTAAAGCATCTTGTCCGCAGGCTACAGCTAAATTGTTTTGTTGTAAAAACATTTCCCCTGGTTTTTTATTGGTGGTAATTATTTCTCCAGCTTCAATTATTTTTAACAAACGTTTTTTTTCTGGCTCAATTAAATAACTAAAAGTTCCAGGCCAAGGATTAAAAGCACGGATCTTTCTCTCTATTTCTAAGGCTTTTTTTTGCCAATCAATTTTCCCATCTTCTTTATTAATAACACCGACGTAACTAGCCCCAGCTTTATTTTGAGGAATTGGTTCTATTATTCCTTGAACATATTTAATTAAAATCGGACTAATTATTTTAGCTGCTAATTCGGCTAAATTATCATGAAGACTTTCAATGGTTGTTTTTTTGTCTAAAGTTATCTTTTCTTGATATAAAATATCTCCAGTATCTAGGCCTTGAGCCATTTGCATAATAGTAATGCCAGTTTCTTGGTCGCCATTTAAAATAGCGGCTTGCAAACAAGAAGCACCACGATATTTTGGTAATAGGGAAGCATGAATGTTGACACAACCGAATTTCGGTAATTCTAAAATACTAAGAGGTAGAATCTGTCCATAAGCGGCTACTATGATTAAGTCAGGACTTAGTTCTTCTAATTCTTTGAAAATATCTTTTATTTTAGTCGGCTGTAGAACTTTAATATTATTTTTTAAAGCCTCGGTTTTAACTGGTGGTGACATTAGTTCTTGTTTCCTGCCTACTGGTTTATCTTCTTGAGTGATAACAGCAACAAGCTCAAAAGCTGGATTTAAAATTAATTCACGTAAAGTCGGTACAGCAAAATCAGGGGTGCCGGCAAAGATTATTTTTATTTTTTTGTTATTAGAAAGCATTTGTTTGTAAGTTATTTTTTTCTTAATTTTATAAAAGAAGTTCAATAGACCTGAATAAGACTCTATGGTATAGTTAATTTATAAATTAATTTATTATTAGTGTCAATTTATGTCTTTAGTGCAGTTTGTACTTAATATTACGCAAAATATGGGTTATGGAGGAATTGTTTTTTTAATGGCTCTAGAAAGCTCTCTTTTTCCATTACCTTCGGAAATTGTTATTCCGCCAGCTGCTTATTTGGCACAGCAGGGGGTTATGAATCTTTGGTTAATAATTATTGCCGGTACTATTGGTAGTGTTTTGGGCGCTAGTTTTAATTATTGTTTGGGCTATTTTTTGGGTCGTCCTTTGTTTTATAAATTAGCCAATTATCGTTGGGCACGTTATATTTTATTTATTACTCCAGATAAGGATAAACTAATCTGTGCATGCCCATCAACGGATGGTATAACAAACCCTGTAACTGAAACAGCATCGGTAAATGGATATATCAAGGGTGCACCAATCAGCATTTTTTCCGATTCAAATTGTGCTTTTGTAATTACAATAAGACCTGAATCGGCTTCCGCAGTTTGTTCTATTTTATTATTGCACGATATAACTATCAAAGCAAAAAAAAATGCTATAATTATATTTTTCTTCATATTACTTTTTGTTTATTTCGAATAATATTTTATTTCTGAAGCTATTTGATTGTATTTTAAAACATTCTCAAAATGAGATAATTGAATTTGAATGGCTGTTTCATAACTACTTACAAATTGATAAAAATTTATCTCCCCTATTTGATATGA
>JALOQQ010000115.1 GCA_025453315.1 Planctomycetota bacterium | reverse complement strand
TCAACAATTAAATTTACTTTTAAATTAAGTACGCAGTACAACACATTGATGTGTAACGAAACATAGGCGTTCCTTTTTTTGGAACGTTTTTTTTCCGGTTTAAGACGAAGGCGTCTAACCCAACGACTGGTTTAGACGCCTTTTTTATTTACTAAAACGGAGGTGTATTATGAAACGATGGATGGTGTTGGTGGTTTTATTGGTCGGTCAAATTACTCTTTTCTATCAACCTCGTTTTCTCCCGGCCAGCAGTTATGAGCAGATAATTATTCAAAAAACCCTGGAAGTAATCGAACAGGAGAAAATTGACACCAGTCATTTAGTTATATGTTCTGTCTTTTCCGAAGCCTTTTACTACTCCACCGGCATATCCTCACAAGATTGTTTTAACGGAGTGGCCGATGTTCGTCGGGGGAATTTTCCCAAACTGGTAGTGGTGGACGAGGATGTATCAAGGCACCAACCCGAATTTGCCGACTGGCTGCCGGTCCAATATCCCCATACTCTGATTGCGCAACAATGGGTGGTCACCGAATACATTGAAAAAAACGATTCTTTTATCACCAAATACCCGGTGAAGTGGTATTTAATTAATATTTAAGGAGAATTTTTTTTGGCTAAATTATTGAGTCGGGCGAAGCCAGTGTTTCGCCTTTTTTAAACATATATAAATAATCCATTAAGCAATTTATTATATTGACAATATAATTAAACAAACATATTATTAAGAAAACATTCCAAAGCCTGCTTATTAGATGGTTCTTAGCGTATTTAGCATAAACAATCCGCCGCGCGGACAATAGCTTTTGAATTCTGACTTTTTAATATGTTAAAAATTCCAGAGCCACCCCCTATAACAACAATTTTTTTCATATAAAAATTATACCAAAGATATATATAATGTATATAGAGTTGGCTTAATTGAATAAAGTTCAAGCTTGTTTTATAAAAGTTAATTAAGCCTTAAACTTTTTCTAATATTCACTAATTTTTCTTTCCAATTTCATCAGAATAGATAGTATTTTTATAAGTTCTGAATTCGTCATCTTCTGTTATAAAATATTCACTTCTTTCATCTGAGTATGGTTTATTAGCTGATAATTCTAGTACAGATTGAACTTCACCAGAAAATGAATGATCATCAGCAACCCTATGATCAAAATAAGTTAATGTTGCACCTAAGTACGCTGGTTCATCTTTATTCAATTCCAATGCACCGTTTCTTTTTTGATTCAAAATTTCTTTTTCCTCCAGAGATAAAATCTCTGCTAAAGTTGGCATTACTAAACTGATATGTGTTTCTACTTCACAACCATATTTAGTTTTTATATCATCAACTAATTTTAAAAACCGATTTGTCACAAAAGGAATAGCTAAGACAAATTTTGGTTTTTGTTTTAACCCTTCTGTTTCATAAAATTTAATAATAGGGTCTATTAATCTGTTAACAATTTGCTCGCCACTATAAGCACCGTCATCACAAATCAAAAAGGTATTTATATCATTCTCTATCATTCTTCGTAATCTGTCATTTCCTGACATTTTCTCCCATGATGGAGTAAAATATGATGCAATAGCTGGTGGATTTTCGGTAAAACAATTCTTATTTATTTCATACATCCATCTTTTTGATGAATGTGGTTTGTAGTCAAAAAGTAATGCATATTTTTGATTTTTATTAGCTAATTCAGTGGTTGCTTCAGCTATAACCTGTTGTGCATTAACTTGAAATTCAGCAAAAGTAATATGTTGAATATTTTCAATAATTTTAGTTTTAATAGCTTTAATATCTAGATCTGTTTCTGCTTCGATCCAAGATTTTGCTTTTTGATTATCAAATTTTAGGTCTTCTAATGGGACAGGAATAAAATTAGAATCCTTATTATCAAAATTTGGGCTTTCAAAATTCATTTTATTAGAAGTTACTACAAAAGAAACAAAATTATTTATTAATACGTCCGTAGTCATCTTCAAGCCTTACTATATCGTTTTCGTCAAAATCACCAAATGATATTTCAAGTATTTTTGCTGGTTTATCTTTTCCAATCAATCTATGACTAATATTGGTATCAATATCATATTCATCACCTATTTTTGCATCTATTTTATTACCATTTATTTCGAAAAAAGCTTCTCCCTCTATTATTTTCCAAAATTCTTTCCTATGGTTGTGATATTGGAGACTACTTCTTTGTCCGGGATTAATAGTGAGTATTTTAAGAGTGGTTGGTTCGTTTATCGTCATGATCTCTTCTAATCCCCAAGGTCTTATGTCGTATGTTGTTTTCATTTTTTTTATTAATTAATAATTTTTCTTATAATATCTTTTGTTTCATTATAATCATCCACATCTATGTATGGCACTGGTGTTTTGATTATCGAATAATCATTTCCTCCTTCAAAAATAGCATCACCTATAAACAAAATCTCATCAGCTTTAATATTCAAATATTCACAAATCTTTTCTATGGCGTATGCTTTATCTATATTTTTTTGTGTTATATCTATCGATGTTGATCCTCCTATTTCTACTGTAAATTCTGGTAAATATTTATCTAAATGCTTTTTTAATTCTATTCTTTTAGTTGCATCTGCATCCCAATCTTTTTTAAGAGAAACAGGAGCATCTTGTCCAAGAGC
>JALOQQ010000039.1 GCA_025453315.1 Planctomycetota bacterium | reverse complement strand
AAGCGAAATAGCAAAAATAAAGATACCTTTACCGCCACTAGAAATTCAAAATCAAATTGTCGAAGAGCTTGATATCTATCAAAAAATTATCTCCGGCGCCCGGCAAGTTGTAGAAAATTGGAAGCCAAGAATTGATATTGACCCGAAGTGGGAACGAGTTAAGTTTGGCGATAATAAGATTTTACAAATTATAGATGGCGATCGTGGTGCTAATTATCCTAGTAAAGAGGAGTTTAAAGAGAGCGGTTATTGTTTATTTTTAAATACTAGCAATGTCAGAAAAGGCGAATTTAGTTTTAATAAATGTGATTTTATATCTCAGGAAAGAGACGAAAAATTAAGAAAAGGTAAGCTCAGGCGCGAGGATATCGTTTTAACCACTAGAGGCACGTTAGGAAATACGGCTCACTATTCAACTGATATTAAATTTGAACATATAAGAATAAATTCTGGTATGGTTATTTTAAGAAGTAATTTAGAGCAGATGGATCCTAAGTTTCTATTGTTATTTTTAAATTCTTTTAATTTCAAATCTCAAGTTGAAAATTTTATGTCTGGCAGCGCACAGCCGCAACTCCCGATAGGTTCTTTATCACAAGTTGAGATTTCAATTCCGCCAATTAAACTTCAGAAAGATATTGTTAAAAAAGCGGAGACCGAATACTCGCTTGTTGATGCCAATAAAAAATTGGTTGATATTTACGATCAAAAAATAAAAGATGTTGTTGCGAAACTTTGGGAAAAATAAAAATATGACAGTCAAAGAATTTATAGAGGGTGTTTTCTTAGGAGAATTGGAACAAATGACAATTGGGCCTGATGGATTAGCTTCTCACCCTTATGTGGGCTTTTCGATGATTGCTGCGTATATTGAAGTTCTTGGTGCTTGTCTAGATAATGAAGATTGGTCAAAACAAGGTTTATCAGAATCTCGTTTTAGAGCGGCTATTACGGAATTGTTCCCGGTTAAATATCATCAGTATAATCAGAAAGGAAATCAATTTGACTTATATGTTGGCTTGAGATGCTCGCTTGTTCATGCTCTGCAGCCTGGAGCATCAATAGGTTTGTCGGAGAGAAAGCATGAAATAAAAGCAAATACATCTAATAAACATTTAACTATTCAAAATAACGAATTGCTACTAGTTTATGAGGATTTATTAAACGACTTTAAGGACGCTTGTCAGAAAGTTATTACGATGATAGATGATAAAGAATTAAGTGGAAGCAAAGTTTATAATCATAAGATTTCAGTCCCAGGTGATACTATAAATTAAAAATATGAAGATTTATTTCTCTGATTACTTTGATGTTAATAAAGAATATATTGAAGAATATGGCGCCTTTAACATTTCTTTAGTATCAGATTTGCCTCTTTTTATTGATCCCTTTTTACTTTTTAATAGTAAAAATAAAGAGTATAAAAAACTTCATGATGACATTGTTAATTATCTAGTTTTCCTTAAAGATAAATCGACAACAAGTTCCCTGAATGACGGAGCATTGAAAGCTTGGTATGTTTTTAAAGAGGTTCAGCAGAATTGGTTTGGTTTTTCTTCTCGTGGCAATAAGGGGCATGCATTGGGTAAGGATTTTGGCCGAGCATTGAATGAAAATCTTAATAAAATTTTTAATGAATTTGGTAGTGAAAGAGTGAGTAGCGGCAGTCATCTTGAAAAGTTATGTTTAATTAAGAAGGGGGTCGGTAAAGATAATATAAGTGACTTTACGACCAATCTTATCAAAGGCTTCCTACTTGAATATACTCAGAATTTTGCGTCTAAGTATATTAAAAAGGAATTTAGAGAGAAGACTAGGGTTCAGAGGGTTTATTTTAATTATAAAACTGAGTCCTGGGAGGATGCTGATTTTGACCTCCCATTCTATAATGGCGATTTTGTGATTTTAACACCGAAGGAGTTATTGACAAAGGACGATACCTGGATTAACAAGGATGATTTATTTAAAGATTTTGAAAAAATCCCGAATTCAATAAGTGACGAAGAATTAAGGTTTAAGATAAATAACTATTTTCAAAAGTGTATTCCAAAGAATCCAAAAAATAAGAAGAGGCCAACAAAGAAAGATAGAATCGGGGCGGCCGTTTTAACTGTTCAGGAGTTTCCTCAGCTTATTGATTACTACATTAAATATAAAGAAGACAATGGCAGTGCTGCAGAAAATTTAAGCAGCGCAAAGGTGGCCCTATCTCAGCAAATTTTTATAGATAATGCTAAGACATTTATTGATAAACTAGAAAAAGATGGTTTTTATGCTGTTGCAGGGAGAAGCTATGAAGAGGCTAAAAATAAAATAAAATTTTAAAAGACAGAATAGAAAATAACGATGGATACTCTCTTTTTTATCATAAAAATCGAAGAATTGGCAGCGAGAAGGATTTACAAGTTATTTTTGGGATGGTTTGTCATGATTCAATGTTCGATATTAACAGAGAGCCAAACAATGGTCGTGGCCCGGTAGATTTTACTGTCTCAATGGGTAGTAATGATAAAACGCTTATTGAGTTTAAGCTTGCTAGCAGTACAAAGCTTGAGAAAAATTTAAAAAATCAGGTTGAAATATATCAAAAAGCTAATAAGACGGATAAATCTTTTAAAGTTATTATATATTTTACGAAAGAAGAGCAAGCAAAGGCGGAAAAAATACTAAAGAAATTGGGTATTCTTAATCATGAAAATGTTGTTTTGATCGACGCTCGTTCTGATAATAAGCCTTCGGCTTCTAATGCTTAGTTCTACTCCTTTAAACCAGTAATGTCATTCGATTTAAGCAAAATTAACCAACTCACGGATTCCTCTCCATTTTATCACCGCGTTTTCAATGGTGTTCCACTGGAGAGACGTGGCCCGTGCACATAAATAAAAACACCAGTAGTTTGGTGTTTTTATTTTTTAGATAATAATATAAATTGACAATTATATTTTTTCATGGTAGTAAGTTGTTAGTTATTTACAATTAAATTATTAACTTTAAATATATTGCCAAATGAAAAGAAAGAAGTCAGCTCTGGTTGTTGGTCAGAAAAATGTCCGTCAAACCAAATATGAAAATAATTATCGCAATAAAAATTTTAACTCAAAAAATAGAATAAAAAAGATAGTTTTTATTTTTTCTATATTAACGATCTTAATTTTATTTATTGGTTATTTCTTTTTTGGAGATAATATAAATAATCAATCAACAAAATCAGCGTCTCGTGTTAACGATCAAAACTCCTATCATGAAAATTTTGTCGGAGTCTTTGATAATAATATAAGACTTTCATTTTATTCCGATAAATATCAGATAGCTGATTTTCTTAACCACCGCGAGACGATTGGTCGGGATGTAATTAATTTTTTTAAAGACTCTGTAACCAAAAATGTTATTAAAAGTTTTCCTAATTCTTTTCCCGACAAAACTTTTTCCTACTTTTATGGTCAAGACGTTGATTTAAAAGTTAGTATACTTGATTTAGAAAGAGTTATGATTCCGGTAGTTTCCTTAGATACGGATTTTATTGATCAGGTTAAAAAAATTACTCTCTTTTTATTTAAAAGTTTAAATTCCTATCAATTACCATCGCCTCGGTTTGTCTTTAAGATTATTAATAAAGAAACCTCTTTTGTTCCAGAAATAATTCCTAATTATATCGACACGCCGATTTTAAAGATTTATGTTTATCAAGTTTGCGAAAACCGTGTGGTTTATGATATTGAGGCTGTTATTGATGATATGAAATTGGTTTTTAATGGCAAAACTGGTTTTGCTGAATCGGGGGGCGAAACTTATCGCGAGACAACTGGTAATTTTGATGAAACTGGTAATTTTCATTATAAAATAAATAATAAAAAGGCTATTTTTTGTTCAATGAAAGATGGTCATTATGATAATATTTTATTTGAAGTTGGCCATGTTTTTTTGGAAACTAGATTTTTGGAAATTTTGAATTTGGCTACTACCAAAACCGTTAAGAAAAATTTTCCCGATTTTCAGAAAAAGGGTGTCCCGGCGGAGTACCTAGATAAAATTTGTGATAATTGTTTGCTTTTAGAAGAGGGAATTAATCATGCTGGTATGCAAATGGTTATGGAAGATATGAAAAAAAACGGTGTCTATCCTAAGGGTAAAACTTTTTTGCCAATAGAAAAACTTCATGATACCGGAGTTTATATCTATTTAAAACCAATTTATAAATATTGTTTAAGAAACAAAATTAACCCTTTTGCTGTTTATCAAAACAATGAAGAATTAAAAAAACTTATAAAAGAATTGAACTTAGACATAGAGATTTAAAAAAGCTAATAAAATTAGCTTTTTTTATTTAGTATTAATCACCAACCATTCTTCTTCTTTTTGTTCAATGTTCTTCTTTATTTCTTCTAATTTTTTAACTTTTTCCAAATCATAATCAGTAGGATTATGGAAAAAATAATCAGTTAATTTTTGTTGTTCTTGTTTTAACTTATTTAGTTCTTTTTCTAAAGAAAGGGAAGTTTTTCTATTGATTTTTTTTATTAAATATTTTTCTTTAGCTTCATTATTTTCTATTACTTCTTTTTTATCTTCAATCTCGGCTAATAATTTTTTTTCTAATTCATTAACATATTTTTCATAATCTTCCGCATAAATTCTGGCGCGTCCTTCTTTTATTTCTACTAATCCCGTTGCCAACATATTAGTAAAAGTACGATCGTGACTAGCAAATAAAACAGAACCATTGAATTTTTTTAAAGCCGCTCCTAAAGCTTCAACCGTTTCAAAGTCTAAGTGACAAGTTGGTTCATCTAAAACAAAAACATCTGGCTTGGATAAGAGAAGTCCAGCTAGTACTAAACGTGATTTTTCGCCACCCGATAGAACGCCAATTGATTTTTTAAGTTCTTCGTCTTTAAACAAAAAATCTCCAGCCATTTTTAGGACAGCCTCAGTTTTAATATCGGAAGCCGCTTCGCGACGCAAATAAGTTCCTACCTGCTCGTTGTTATTTAAAGCTTTAATTGATTCCTGTCCATGATAAGCTATTTTGCAATCAGTTAGCCAACGAAAAGACCCGTCTATTTTAGGCAGAGAACCAACTAGAGTTCTTAATAGCGTAGTTTTTCCTTGGCCATTAAGTCCTAAAATAGCTAATTTTTCTCCGGTTTGACAATCAAAATCAATTCCCGAAACCAAAGCTTGTTCATTATAACCAATTACTAAGTTATTAGTCCTTAAGGCAAAGTTTTGACGTTTAATAGTGGGTGGAATTATTATTCTGGTTATACCAGCCTTACTTTCAATAGTGATTCTTTTATTTTCTAGTTTGCTTATTTTTCTAATTAACGATTGAGCCTGTTTTGCTTTCGAAGCTTTGTAGCGGAAGCGATCTACAAAATCCTGAAGATGCTTTTGTTGGCGATCAAGATTATCATTCGCTTTTAATAAAGTATTTAATTTTTGTTTTTTAAAAATTAAATAAGATTCAATATTGCCAGGATAATGATAACAACCGTTGTTTGAAACTTCCAAAGTCTCAGTACAGGTTTGTTTTAAAAATTCTCGATCATGAGAAATAATTAAAAAGCTTCCTTTATAAGATTGTAAATAATTTTCTAATAATAGTAAGGTATTTAAATCGAGATAATTAGTTGGTTCATCTAGTAGAAAGAGATTTGGTTCTTTTAATAACATACCCACTAGTCTTAAGCGCATGCGCCAGCCACCAGAAAGTTTATTGGCTGGTAAAGACAGTTTTTCTTCTTTAAGTTGAAATTTGTCCGCCACTTTTCTAATTGACCAATCTTCTTTCCCGCTTAATCTTTTTAGATAGTCTAGAGATTTTTCTTGGCCAATAAAATCCTCTTCTTGTTTTAGATAGCCAATATGTGTGCTTTCACCAATAATTATTCGTCCCTCATCAGCCTCTTCTTCTTCGGTTAGGATTCTAAAGAGGGTTGATTTGCCAGCACCGTTTCGACCAATAACGCCTATTTTTTGTCGACTAGAAATTGTAAAAGACAAACCAGAAAATACTTTTTGGCCACTATATTGCTTACTCAAGTTGCTTACCTGTAGGAGTATGGACATAATAATTTATCATATCAGTTTAGGATTAATAGGCAAGTCTCTTTGGAGTCGAGATTAATATTTAGATGAAATTAATGGCCAAATAGGGCTAATTATGATAAAATAATAATATCTTAAGTAATAAAAATATGAAAATAACCATCTGTGGCAGTATTGATGTCACTTATAAAATTAAAGAAGTTGCCGATGCTTTAGTTGCTTTAGGGCATACCGTAGAGATACCTTATTTATCACAGAAGATAATTAACGGGGAAATACTACTGGAAGATTTTTTGCGTATTAAGCAAATCAAGGGAGATTTAGATTTTAGAAAGCAGGCTAAAGAAGATCTTATTAAAAGATATTATAATTTAATTAAAGACTCGGATGCTATTTTGGTAGTCAATGTTACTAAAAAGGGTATTGAAAATTATATTGGTGGTAATTCATTTTTAGAAATCGGTTTTGCTTATGTTTTAGGAAAGAAAATATTTTTATTAAACGATGCGCCTGAAATGTCTTATAGTGATGAAATTCTAATTATGCAACCGATTATTATTAATAGTGATTTAAAGAAGATTGTTTAGTGGTGTAAAAATGATAAAATTTTTATTTTTTTATATTAAATAGTTTGATATAAAACGATAAGAAACAAATACAATTCAAAAATAAAAGAGGATTGTTAATCCTCTCAACTTCACCTCTCTCCCTCTAAACCTCTTTTATATCTTTTCCGGTAACAAACTAATAGTTTGTTCTACCGAAAGAATAATTTTAAGCATTTCTGCTTTTACTGGGCAGAACTGTTTTTTTTCAAACAGTCCTTTCTTGCCCTTGACTGAGCATTCTCCCTCTTTGGGATGTAATAACAATCCCTTGTCGCAGTAGCCCACGTAAGCTACTCGCACTAAATGCATCATAATTGTACCTATTTCGTCGGTGAGATCGTACAATTTTTTTTCGCATTTCACAAACACTTTACTGTCACTGGCAAGAAGATTTTTTGCCTCATTACACATGGCTATTAAAAAAGCTACAGTGTAACCTCTTAAAAAACCCTCTTCACGTTTCATGATTTTTGCCTCCTTTTTTTAGTTAGACATTTTTTATTTAATTGAAAAAAAGTATATTGGTTTAATACTAGCATATTTATGATAATTTGTCAATATATTATACTAATAAATCCATATATTAAGTAGTTTTTAAAAAATGATAAAAAATCTCTTAAATAAGCTAATATTTTACTATTTAACATTAATTGACATAACAGCTGTATTTGATAATCTATAAGGTCTTAGAACATTACAAATAAAGAAGAAATAAGTATAAATTATAAAAAACGGAGGGACTATGTTGAACTTAAGTACTATTAAAAAAGCAGATGATGAGGTTTTACGGCAGATTGAAGAAGAAAAAAGAATTAGAAAGACTAATGAGGTTTTTTTATTTTTTCCTTTAGGCAGTCAAACCGATCACCTGATCAAGCAAAGCTTAGATAAGCTTGGCGTTTTTTGTTTGGTGGCTGATCCGGCTAGTGTTAAAGAGATTGATGTGATAAGAATTGATCCAATCGGAATTATTTTGTCTGGTGGTCCGGTTTCAGTTTATGAAAATCCACCATCATTTGATAAAAATATTTTTGATATCGGTATTCCGATACTAGGAATTTGTTTGGGTTTCCAACTTTGGGCTCAACACATTTCGGCGTCGGTTTCTTTGGCTCAAAAAAGAGAATTTGGTATCCATAGTTTAAATGTTATTAAGCCTGATGCTAAATTATTTTTTAATTGTGGTTCGGCTTTTAATGTTGTACAAAGCCATGGCGATATCGTTAATGCTGAAAATTTAATTGAGATTTTAGCTTCTACCGTTAATTCTCCTGTTGCCGCCGGTAGCTATCTTCACCTTTTTGGATTGCAATTTCATGTTTTATTGGGATTATCTGGTGGTGCAGATTCTTCTACGCAGGCTTTTCTATTAAAAAAGGCTAGGGAGCTGGCTGGTGTAACTGAAAAAATAGAAGCGATATATATAAAAGGTGTAGATCGCCCTGATGATTTACATTTCGTGGAAAAATATTTTGCTAATACTGATTGGTTAAATTTACACATCATTGATGCTACCGATGATTTTTTACAGGTTTTAAAAGACAAAGTAACTATGCCGGAAAAACGCTTAGCTATGCGTGAAGTGTATAAGAATCGCTTTGAAGCTTTTATGGTATTCAGTGCTTTAGCGGGAATAAAAATTAAATATATTTCCCAAGGAACCTTATATACCGATATTTCAGAAAGTGGCGGTGGTTATGAAAGTGGAGTGGTAAAAGCGCAAATTAAATTACATCACAACGTTAACCTTAATTTTTCTGTGCCCGAGCTTTGCTCACTTATTGATTGTGTGAAGGATACAGCCAGAAGTATTGGTCGTGAAATTGGTGTTCCTGAAGAACTGCTTGTTCGTCATCCTTTTCCTGGACCAGGCATGGTAGTAAGGATAGAAGGGGAAATAGATTCTGATAAATTAAGAATTGTTCGTCAGGCGGATGATATTTTTATTGAAGAATTACGTAAGGCAGATTTGTACAAAAACGTCTGGCAAGCTGGAGCTGTAGTTACGAATTCAGTACATACTTGTAGTAAAGGAGATGGTGCTGCTAGTGGATTGGTTGTTGCTCTCTGGGCAGTTTATAGTGTAAATGGTTTTACTGCTCGTTTTGCTCGTCCTTCTTGGGATTTTTTAGATCATGTTTCTACTAGGATCACCAATGAAATTAAGGAGGTTGGTGCGGTTGTTTATCGTATTTCCAATAAGCCACCAACTACTATTGAGTGGGGTTAAGCGCTGTAACAACATAGTATTTAGTGTTATTAAAATTTTTATTCCGAATCTGTACATTTGAAAACAAACTTACTGAAATTGAATTTTCAGGAAATAAAATTAAGTTTTTTTCACAAATCTCTAAAGCAAAAGATCTTCTGATGATCGGTTCATAGAAAAATATTTTTTGAAATTGCAGGACGGGAAGGTACCTCCAGGTAATAAGATTAACAAAATTGAAAGAGCCCATGTTTGACCACGGACTCAATCTTTAGCCA
>JALOQQ010000114.1 GCA_025453315.1 Planctomycetota bacterium | reverse complement strand
TTGTTAATTCAAAAACAGGAGAAATTCTTTATACTCCGCCAATTCAAACAAAAATTCCAGAACTTATTGGTAATTGGGAAAAATATGTAAACGATAATAAAGAGCTAGATCCTCTCATTCGAGTAGCTATTGCTCATCAACAATTTGAATCAATTCATCCTTTTATGGACGGTAATGGTAGAACGGGAAGAATTTTAATGGTTCTTCAGCTAGTTAAAGAAGGGTTATTGGAATTACCAATTCTTTTCATAAGTGGATATATTAATAAAAATAGAACAGAGTATTATCAATTGCTTCGCGATGTTACTACTAAAAATAATTGGCATCAATATATAGCTTTTATGTTGCAGGGTTTTTATTTACAAGCAAAAGAAACCAAGGAAACTCTTAAAGAAGTTAATGAATATCGTTATGAATTAAAACAAAGAATAAAAACAGATTTTAGTAAGATTTATTCGGCTGATTTACTTGAAGTGCTTTTTAGTTTTCCTGTTATTACGCCGACTAAACTTGCTTCTGAGATGGAGATTCATTATACAACAGCCAGTAGACATCTTTCAATTTTGTCTGATGCAGGAATTCTACATTCTTTAAAAACTGGCAGAAACCATTTATTTATAAACAGAAAACTCGTCTCTATTTTAAGTAAGTAATATAAGTATTTTTAGTTATTTAATTATTTTATTTTAATTCAAAGATTAAAACACTTTTTTAATGGCAGGTATTAACAAGATAGTATTTATATCATAAAAACAGTAAAGCAATTGTTTTTAAAAGATTTTAATATTAAAGGCATCGCATAGTAATTTTCTGAAGCTGTCCGAATATGCAAGATATTAACAAAAGTATAGTATTCATGCTATACTTTTGTGTTATATAGAACCTTAACAAAATATTTTTTTATATTTATTGGATTATCCGAGTTTCTGTCTTTGTGGGAATTGGGATAATTCAATAATTATTAATTAAATTAAAATATTTAAACATGAAAGAAGATGCATTATTAAAAATTGCAAATTTTAATCCTCATTTGGCTGAATTTTTAAAAAGAAGATTGGAAACTTCCGAAGAAATAATTAAGGTTATAGAAGACGAGGAGCACCTTAATATGCTAAGAAAACTTTCGGAAGAATTTCAGGAAACAACTCCAAAAACAGTAGAAGATTTACTTAGTTATCATGCAGACATTGCCACTTATCGTGCCTTACTATTTCTGTTGAATTTAGAATTAAGGCATCTGAGGCGAAAAAGATAAAAAATGATAATTAAATTTTTAATTGTTTATAGATTTAAAGCTGACCCTTGAAAAGTCAGCTTTTTATACTTTTAGAGGTTTAACGGTCAAAATGGTTAGTGAAAATATTATTCCTGATAAGAATAATATTGATGACGCAGTTAATGTTTATTATCAGTTCTATACCAAAGAACAAGAAAAAGAATTTTGAGTTTTGGCTATTAAATTGGAGTTTGTTCTTAACTAAAATTAAATAAATAATTTTTCGAATCTGTCCGAATATGCGAGCAAAACACGAAAACAGGTTTAAAAAGCCTGTTTTTGTTTTAATATTAGATATATTTTAAGTTCAAAAGTAGTTCGAACATTTTTTTTTTGCATATTATTGGTATTCTAAAAAAACTTGATTTTACTGGTCAGTATTGGTTTAAATCCGGATCCTATTCAAAGCTATTTTAAATAATGAAATATGATATAATTACAATAATACTATATAAATATAAACATACATATGAATTTTGAACAAAATAATAGTTTGAAAAATGAATCATCAGAATTAAATGAGATAGGGTCTTTTTCTACCTCACAAGAAGCATCAAATAATGATTTGAGTATTTTAGAGCAGAAATTAATTGATTTAAAAAATAGGGATGAGGAAAAGACAAGTCTAGAGCTCACTAAAATTAGGGAGTCTATTGATAGTAGCTTAGAGAATGACCAAGAATCAGAGATAGGGTTTGATTTAAAAATAAAAGAAGGGGAAACTGATTTTGATTTTTTGGGACGATTATCTAAATTTTTAGTTGATAAACAAGAAGCGCAAAATATTCAAAACAATCCTGATGAAAATCATAAAATGATTAAAATTTTAAAGAAAAAGAGTGATCAAATAGACGAGGTTTATCAAGATAAAGATAATGAAAAACTAATCAGGCTTTCATTTATTGAAGCAATGAAATCTTTTGGTGGCAGAGAATTATTAAATAATGAGAAAAATGAAAGATGTTTAAACGATATAGATATTTCAACCAGTTCTAGAAATATGAGCTGGGACTTGAATGAAAATTCTGAACATGAAGATAAAGTTGGCTTTTTTTCTAAAACAAATCAGGAGAGATCTTTCTTTCCATCCCGTTATAGAAAAGATGGTGTTTACTATTCCGGTAGTCTTTTTAATGTCCACTCTAACTCACCCGAAGCTAGAGAATATTTAAAAAAGAAATTAGATGGAAAAGTTATATACCTTTTAGGTGGGGGTAAATCAGCAAATGACTTACTGAAAGACAACCAAATAAATCCTAAACAGATTGTAAATATTGACCCATTTATATCGGAAGAGAACATCGAAAGAAATGAAAAAGGTTTTTATAAGTCAATTCCTGAAAGGGCTGATAGTAAAAAGTTAATAGAAGAAGTCGACAATAGAAACATAGAATTA
>JALOQQ010000038.1 GCA_025453315.1 Planctomycetota bacterium | reverse complement strand
CATAATTTTCTCAACCATATCGCCGGTCTTACCTTCTTTAGCCAATTGCTCGCGATAAATATCTTTTTCCTTTTCTATTTCTTCACTAGGCACTTCTTCAGGGGTAATATATTTTGGATTGGCAGCAGCCACATGCATAGCGATATCTTCAGCTAATTGTTTTTTGTCTGTTTGATCCAAAGCAACTAAAACACCAATTTTACCACCTAAATGTGAGTAAGCCGAAACAGTCTCACCACTTAAAATAGCAAAACGTTTAATAGCTAGTTTTTCGCCAATAACACCGCTTAAATTATCTACTTGTTCTTTTACAGTATTACCGTCCAAAGCTAAAGCCAAAAGTTCTTCTAGATTTTGTGGTTTCTTTTCTGAAATAACAACTAAAATTTTATCACCTAATTCTTGAAATTTTTCATTGCGAGCCACAAAGTCAGTTTCCGAGTTTATTTCCAAAACATAACCCTCGGTATTATTATTGTTAACTAAAACTTTAACAACACCTTCATTAGTTTCACGATCACCGCGTTTAGCCGATTTTGCAATTCCCTTTTTGCGTAAAATTTCTACAGCCTTATCCAAATCACCACCCGCTTCATCTAAAGCTTTTTTACAGTCTACCATGCCGGCGCCGGTAATTTCACGTAATTGTTTTATCTGTTCCATATAATTATAAAATTAAATAATAAAGAGATCTAAATAACTAATTAAAACAAAGAAAGAAAGAGTGAATTAAAACCAAAACTATTTACTTTCTTTTTTAGTTTCCGCTTGAGCTTCAATGATCGACTCCTTAACAGCATTTAGAATCAACTTCATGGTTTTAGTAGAATCGTCGTTACCAGGAATGGGATAAGCCACTAATTCCGGGTTAACATTAGTATCACAAATAGCGATGATAGGGATATTTTTCTTATTAGCTTCAGTAATAGCGGTTTTTTCTTTCTTAATATCCCAAACAAATAGAGCGTCTGGCAATTTATTTAAATTATTTAAACCACCAACACTTTGTTCTAAACTAGCTATTTCTTTATCAATCTTAATTTGTTCCTTTTTGGTGTATTTTTCAATCTTACCAGTAGCTTTCATATTCAATAAATCCTGATATTTCTTGATTGATTTTTTTACAACGGCAAAATTAGTGATATAACCACCTAGCCATTTACCAGTAATATAAGCCATACCGGTTTCTTCGGCCATAGCTTTAAGAGGAGCTTTAACCTGATTCTTAGTGCCAACAAAAAGAATGGTTTTATTTTCCTTAACTAAACCTTGGATAAATCCCAAAGCTTCTTTTAATTTTTCCTGACTCTTAGCGAGATCAAGAATATAAATACCCTTACGGCTGGTAAAAATGAATTGCTTCATTTTAGGGTGCCAGCGGCTACTGCGATGTCCGAAGTGCATACCTGCCTTCAACATCTCTTCAATCTTTGGTAACTTCATAGTGTTTTTTTTCTTTGCTCTTCTACCACCCGGACTACAGCTTAGACTGTAGCAAGAAAAATAGGAGGTATGAAAGATAGAAATAAATTATAAAAAGAGGCTTAAACCTCTTCTCTAAGACTATATCAATTATGATAAAATGTCAATAAAACCAAGTTTTAATTAAACAACTGGGTTAATAAGTTGTTATTTTCTTGAATCTTAATATTATAATTTTCCACCCTAGCACGATAGGCAGTCACGGCTATATTATATTTATTAACTAAATCATTATAACCAGGAACTAAACTATTGTAGGTCGCATAATCACCTTTGTCTTTAGCGGCATTCATTTGATCCATAGAAGCTTTCACTTTTTGAAACTGAATATCAAGATCACTCTTAACTTTAGCTAAACTTTCATTTTCGGTAGTCAACCAAATTTTATTTTGTTGAATTTGATTAAAGGTAGCCTTTCGGTCGGCAACACTATTATATGACCTGCCAGAAGTTTTTTGATATACCTCTACTGGGCCAAGATTACTAGTATCAAAAGGTGAACTTAGTTGATCAGGGCTAGTAGCTTGACCATTACTAATAGACTTAGGAATAATGCCAATAGAAAAATAATTAGTAGTTTCAACATAACAATAACCGGAATTACTAATTGAATCGGCTAAAGGACAAGCAATACCAGCGGCTGAATGTTTAGCTTGAGGGTAATCTAAAATAGCCGCCCCATAACCCATTTCTCTTAATAATAAAACCGTTAAGAAAGTCTTGTCCGAACAAATACCAATATCATTGTACAAGGTTTCGTAGGCATAATTTGGGGCAAAACTAGATTGTTGTGACTTAGTAGTATCATAAGGAATTCCTTGAACAAAAGCGATCACAAATTCCACTAATTGATCAGAAGTTAGCCCTTGATTCGTACCTAAATTTACTAAATTATTAGCGATAATGCTAATAGTATTGTCACCCTCTTTCTGAGTTAAAATCATGCCATAATAACGTTCTTGTAAATTATCTACCTGATCTTTTTGTGAATAGTAATAAACTTTAGGAGATTTAGTATAGGCCTGGTACAAATTATTATTAAAACCGAAAACCAAATAATATTCTTTACCCTTATAATTCCAAGTAAAACGAACTGTTTTGGATTGATCTTGATTAGTATTATTGGTACTAGTTTGATTATTAAAAGTAGTGCCCAAAGTACCAACAACAATCTTTTCTAAATTAACATTATTAATACCCAATCCCCTTTGTCTAATTACTTGTAAGGCATCAAAAGGACGTCCTAAATAATATAATTTTAAATTAGTGGGATCGACATAATAAGCTTGGCCCTTGTCTTCAACTTTAAGTAGAATACGTCCGGCTAGTTTAGCTGGGGCATGAAAACTATCATAAAAACCAAAATCAGCATTAGAGACGCCCAAACCAAAACGACGCATTAATTGAAAAGCATCATCAGGGCGACCCAAATAATAACGTTTTAAATCTTGCGGGTTAACGTACCAAGCTGCTCCCTTGTTTTCTACTTGTAATAAAATCTTACCACGCAACCTAAGCGCCAAATCATCGGCGGCTCGTATTGATTGTCCTAAACCAAAACAACTAAAAAAAGATATGCTTAAAGCAATGATCAAAGAAATTATTTTAGGAGTGATAACTATCTTTTTCATAGTAAGTACTATTTTATAATAATTTCTAATCCACTAAGGCTAAAAACAAATCTTCATTAGGATGATTGGGTAGATGGCTAGCATTATTTATATAGTTTATTTTAATAAACCCTTCCTTATCAATCACAATCTTAGTAATCGAGGCTTGATAGGCTTCTAAACACAAAAAGCCAATAACATCAGCATTAAGTATACTGGTGACTGTTGCTTTTATAAAATTACCATGAGTAAAGAGAGCAATTTTTTTACCACGATTATGATCAAAAATATCAAAAATCAAATGACGAGCTTTGGTCTGCATATCATTTAACTTTCCATCCATTTCTTTAAGATTGGGTACACTCTCTTGGCGCTTCTTTTCAGACATATTAAAATAACCAATACGACACCACTCTTGCCAATCAATTTCATCTAAGCGCTTATCAACAAACATCTTTTTATTAGCACGCTTCAAAAATAATTCAGCCGTCTCTTGGGCTCGTTTTAATTCACTGACATATACCTTATCAATTTCTAAATCCATTAATTTCTTGGTTAAAAGACGACGTTGCAAACGACCGGTTTTAGAAAGAGGCATGCCAATATCACCAAACTTTTTTTCTTCAGAATAATCGGGCTGGCAATGTCTGATAAGATAAATAGTAGTATAGGGTTTACGAGAATTGGGGTTAGCTTTTAAATTCTTCTTAATCTTAGAAGCCATATTTTACTAAGCAATAAAACTAGGAATTACCTAGTTTTTATTGCCTCAATTTAATTTTATTTATTTTATTTCTCCAACGGTAATTTTTCTAACATTGTCATTAGACATACCAATACCTAATTCGCGCATAGCCTTAAAAGCATCGGCCGGACGACTCAAATATCGAGCTTTACCGTCTTTAGGGTTCACATAATAAGCTTCTCCCTTTTGCTCTACATCTAACAAAATCTTGCCTTTTAAACGATCTGGGAAAACACCATTTAGATATTTTACTAATTCGGCATGTTTAATTCCTAAACCAAGCTTGCGCATAATAGTATAGGCATCTTTTTCTCTACCGAGGTAATATTTTTTAGCATCTTGAGTGCTAATATACCAAGCCTCTCCTTTATTTTGAACCTGTAAAATTATATAGCCTTTATATTTATTGCCAAAATTTTGATCTAACTTTACTAAAACTTTTTCTCTATCAATAATATCTTGTAAAGTAGCATCTTCCTTAGTGATGTAAACAGAAACGACTGGACTTTCATAATTTTCAGAATCTTTAGATTTAATATCAAATCTATTAACACCTACCTTTAAAGTTAAGGTGGCACTCCAATCATTAGTATTGCTTAAATCTACTACTTTTTGTTCATTAACCCAAACCGAAGTATTAGAATCTTTAGAACCAGTAATAGTAATAGTATCCTGTTTAGTAGTTTTAGAATAAGCTTCTAAAACTGGGGTACCGATATTAATTAAACGTTTACGATTAACAAAGAAAGATTTTTCCGAACTCTTATTGCCATTTTCATCTTTATAATAAACCTTAAAAGAATTAATACTCATGTTTAAGGAAGTGGAGTAAGTCCATTCGTTCTCATAGGCTTTAGTACTAATAGGAGCGTCGTTAATATAAACAATGGCGTTAATTGGCTTTAAACCAGAAATAATCTGAGTGTCATTAACCGTATTTTCACTAATCTCGTTTAATTTTGGATCTAAGACAGCGCTTAAAGAAATAACACTAACTTCGGCCGGATCACTAACAACCTTCTTATCGTTGTCGGAGTTAACAATGTTTAATTGACTGGTTCCACCCCAATAATTGTGTTCAACTTGAGCGCTAATAGTTTTATTAAAAAGATTAGCTCCCTTGTTATTAGCAATGTTGTTATAACTAATACTAGTATTAGTAGCTTCTAAAAAAATACCGTTATTAGTATTATTATTTATTTCATTTTGATATAATCTGGTTTTTACTCCGCCAACATAAACACCGTCTTTGTTGTTGCTAATAGAATTTCTTTCTAAAATATTATTCTCAGAAGTACTTTCAATTCTTACTCCAGCGTCGGCATTATTATTAATACTGTTATTAATTAAAACATTATTATCACCCTGAGTAATAACCACACCCTTATTATTATTAACAACGTTATTAGCCTTTAAAATAGAAGTCTGTAAAGTTGCACCAATACGCACCATACCAGCTGGGGTGGATTGATAATCATTCTTATTGGTACGATCAATAACTATACCACTACCATTATCAGAAATTTCATTATTACTAATAACAATACTAACAATATTCTTGGCAGTATTAGGACTAAAAATAGTCTGCTGATCACTAATACCATTTACCGTAATGCCAAAGTTATTATTTAAGATTATGTTGTGGTCAATAAACGGACTAGCATTAGTGATTTGAATGGTATTACCATACTTAACAGTGGCATATTTAAGAATACTACCGCTAAGATAATTGCCATTAGCATCAAACTGGGCATCAGTAGAAGAATCGGAGAATTGAATACCGCCCCAATTACCGCGAGCTGGATTGCTTTCTTGAGAAGTAAAAACAATACGCTTATCAGCTGTACCAATTGCCTTTAATTCGCCAGAAACAATCAGACGAGCTCCTTTAGAAAATTTAACCACTGTACCCGGTTCAATTGTTAATGTGGCTCCGGCTAAAACTTCTAAATCACCGTTAATATTATAAGGGCTATTAGCGGCAGTCCAAACGGGATTAGAAATACTACCACTAACTGGCGTTTCAGCCTTAACCGTGCCTGCTCCCAAAGAGAGGAAGACAACAGCAATAACTAAAAGCCAGGAAAAAATACGTTTCTGCATAAGAGTAAATTAAAAAATTAATTTTCCTTTATTATAACACATTTCGTTATTTGGTGAAAATACTTATTTACGATACTGCTCTTGAGCAAAATTCCAATTTAATAAACGATCAAAGAGGGTATTAAAATAATCTCCGCGACGATTTTGATAATCTAAATAATAAGCATGCTCCCAAACATCAATAGTTAAAAGTGGTTTTTTCTTATGAGTTATTGGGGTTTCGGCATTAGAGGTCTTTTCAATTTTTATTTTTCCCGCTTCTGAAACTAACCACACCCAACCAGAACCAAATTGAGTTAAAACAGCATTTTTAAAATCTTCTTTAAATTGTTCATAAGAACCATAATTATTAACAATGTTTTTTTTCATTTCTTCTGAAATAGTAGTTCCCCCTGGTTTTAAACATTGCCAATAAAATTCATGATTCCAGGCTTGAGCGGCATTATTAAATATTTTTATCTTAGTAGTGTCGCCAGCCGTGGCTTTAATAATTTCTTCTAAAGTTTTATTTTCAAAATCAGTACCTTTAATCAGATCATTTAAATTAGTAACATAGGCGGCATGATGTTTACCATAATGAAATTCCAAAGTCTTAGCCGATATATAAGGCTCTAAAGCTTTGAGGTCATAAGGCAAATTAGGCAATGTAAACATAGAATTTTTATATTAATTATTTATTTTACTTGACCATTAATAGTATCTATAGCACAGAACTTATCACACTCAACATTTCCTGCACTAGTAAAATCTCCATAAGCATAAATAGTATTATTAGAATAAGTAATAAAACGAACTGTTGAATCAATCGCAGAATCAAAAGAAGTTAAAGAATTATTTGTTAAATCGTAGGCCGCTAAGAATTCTCTGTTTACACCACCAATAGAAGTAAATCCTCCGCCCAGATACAAAGTATTACCAGTAATAGCTAAAGACATTATTCCGCTATTAACATTGGGGTTAAAAGAAGTTAAATTGCCAGTATCAGCTTCAAAAGCCGCTAAACGATTACGACTTTGGCCGCTAATAGAAGTGAAAAAACCGCCGACATAAAGAGTATTTCCCGAGAGGGCAAAAGATACTGGACGATACTGATTTGGATTAGGATTAAAACTGTTAAGTGAATTAGTGTTTGTATCGAAAGAAGCTAAATAATTTCGGCTCTGACCACCAATAACAGTAAAGTTTCCGTTAACATAAAGATTACTACCAGCTAACGCCAAGGAAGATATATAACTATCAGCATCTGGGTTAAATGATGTAGTAACTCCCGAACTAACGTCTATAGCTCCGATATAATTTCGACTTTGACTATTAATTGAGGTGAAATAACCTCCAACATACAAAATATCATTAGACTTAACCATAGTGTTGACGCCGTCATCTAAGGAGGGATTGAAAGAAGTAGCTAAACCACTTGCTGTATTAATAGCTGCTAAATAATCTCTGTTTTGTCCACCTATAGAACTAAAATATCCGCCAACATAAAGAGTATTCCCTTCTAACAATAAAGAGGTAATTTCATTATTATCGGGGTTAGGATTAAAAGAAGTTGGTAGCCCGGTATTAGTATCTATAGCTACTAAACCATTACGATCATCTCCACCAATAGAATTAAAATACCCACCAACATAGACGGTATTGTTATAAACCGCAATCGACTCTACTGAATCATTTATGTTTGGATTAAAGCTATTAAGAGAACCGGAACTTATATCAAAAATAGCAAAATTTCTATGTGCTTGACTATTAACAAGATCAAAAATGCCGCCAATATACAAATTACCTCCCGAAATTATTAGATCGCTAACTGAGTTATTTATATTAGGACTAAAGGAATTTAAAGAACTAGTACCAATATTTATTGATGCTAAGTAAGTCCTCTCTTGACCATTAACGGTACCAAAATTACCACCAATATATAAATTACCATTATCAATCGCCAAAGAAGAAACCATTTCATCAAGGCTTATATTAAAAGGGGTTAATGAATAATCCGTTGTATCAATAGCTGCTAAATAATCACGAGATTGACCGCCAATCGAATTAAAGCTACCACCAACATAAAGAATGTTATTTGCAACAGCTAAAGAATTAACTTGATTGTCAGTGCTTTGATTAAAAGAAGTAATAAGCTCTCCTGTTTCCGAATCTACCGCTGCTAAATAGTTACGTGTTTGACCAGACACTGAAGTAAAATATCCTCCTAAATACAAAATATTATTATGTACAGTCATGG
>JALOQQ010000037.1 GCA_025453315.1 Planctomycetota bacterium | reverse complement strand
GATTGGGAAAAGCTTTTTAATAATTCTTCTTTTTTGATAATTGAGGTTGAATTATTTATTTGTCTTTTTTTTCTTAGCATCGGCTTTAGGTTTAGTAGCAGTTTGGCGAATAGTCTTAACTGTAACCTTGCTAGTTTTTTTAGTTGATTTATTTTTCTCATGCCAATGTTCTAACCATTTTTGAGTATGGCGACATTTAAAGACATGACTAATAAATTTACAAACACCTAAAATACATTTAGGACGGAAATGATTACGCCAAATTTTAAGCAAGATAGCAAAAGCGGAAAAGACTGCTAATAAAAAGACAATCAATAAAAGAGATTTTTTAGTTTGCTCAGTTCGTTCGGCTGGTAAAGATCCGTAAGGCAAAACATTTAAACTTAAACGTGATTCTCTAATAATACGTTCACCACTATATACCTTAAGGTTTATCCAATAAGAACCGGATTGCAAGCTATTAGTAGCAAACTCAGCGGTAATATCTTCAGTTTTATAAGGTTGAATTTTGTGTAATTGATTAGCGTTATCTAAAGTAGCTACATAGTGATCATTAAAATCATAAATTTCTAAAGTTGCTTTAGAGGGAGCAGCTAAAATATTACCGGTATTTTCTACGCTCAATAAAAGTTTAAGCGCTCTATTTTCTTCAGTTGGTAAAATTTTAATATTACGAACAGCAAAATCAATAATATCTTCTTTTACAACTTTTAAATCAATATTTATTTGTGCGCCCAGTGCAATAGCTACCGTTCCGCCTTGAGGAATTTTAGCGGATTTAGTATTAATAGTTATGTTGCCTTTATATTCCTGATAGTCAGCATATTTAGGAACTTCAACTTTCACCGTAATTGGAACTTGTTTAGCTCCGGCTGGTAAAACAAAATTCATTCCCTTATCAACGCTAATCCAGTCTTCAGCTCCAGGAACATTAATGTTTAAATCAGCTTGCAAATTTTCATCGGGCTTATCGCGTACAATTACAATCTGTTGTTCATAAATTGAACCTCTTTTTAATTCAGTGTTATTAACATAAGGTGGCGAAATACCAAAACCAGCGCGAACCCCCTTGGGAACAAAAAGCGCTAATAAAAAAATAGCACTAAGAGACAAAGCCAAAAGCTTCCTCCTCAAAGCAATGGTGTTCATAAAAAGATAAAAAGATTAATTAATTATTACAATTATTTTAGCAAAAAAACAAAAATATGACAAACCAGATATAGCCAACAATATTAATTAAATTTTTATTAATAATTGACAAAAATATAAAAAGATTATAAAATATATTAATTACATGAACATTGTTAAACTTAATAATAAAAAGCTATGAATACTGAGGAAAAAATTGAAATATGTCTTTTACATAATGAAGCTATTAAAAATAAAGTAAGAAATACCTTACATTTAATTAGCGATGAAGCGAGAGAGAAAACAATAATCGACCTCATGGTTCTTGACGAATTTGAAAAAGAACTTAGAGAGAAATTGAGACTTTTTAAAATTTTTAAAAACAAACCAGAAGTTTTCAAATTTCATTTGAATATGAAAAAACCAGAAAACAAAAACTAAGAGGACTTTTTTTAGGCAACTTTAAAATTAAATTAATGTTATAAAATAATATCCTCCACACACTCAAAAAGACTATCTTTCAGATAGTCTTTTTTTCATACGGGGCTTCCTAACATTACAAACAAAACAGGATCTTTTGAGTCTACTTGTCCAATCTTGCTCGCTTGGAGTGGCCGCTTTCTGACGTGAGTGGCTTAAATAATTTTCTTAATTTTCTCTATCTTACTCTGATAGTAAAAGATGGCTTATCTATTATTTTTATAACATATTCATGCATTCTAATTACCGCTTGTTTTACCTCTTTAATAACCTTTTTAGCTTCCTTTATTATCTCACTGTCATCATCGACCAAAAACTTTCCTTGAAAAACGGTGGAAAGATAACCATTTTTCAAACCAAGATATTCGGCATTATTTAATAATTCTTGCACCATTTTATCATCAATAAACTCTTTTCTGTTCTTTTTTATAATTTTAAAAGTAAAGGGATTAATATTAACTTCTACCCTTAAAAAAATTCTTGAAACAGAGTCGTCTAGGATTCGATGCTCTATTATATATCTAGCCTCTGAATAAGGACCTTCCTCTCCCCATAATTCAGCTATTTGTTTTTCCGTTAAATGCATGTCGCTTGTTTGTTATTTAAAATAATTATTAACCGCATCTTCAAATTGATCAATAAATATTTGCTTGAAATAGGAAAGATTATTTATCTCATAAAATAATATAACGGCCTTTTTATATTCTTCAACATCCACAATTCTATAAGAAAGTGGTATGGAATTATGCGCTAATAAAATAGCATTAGAAATCATCCTGGAAGTCCTTTTATTCCCATCTTCAAAAATTTGGATATAGGCGATAAGAATTGAGATTAAAAGAGCTTTTTCAAAAAATGGCTCCTTCTTATTAATCAAAAAAACCATATTTTGCAGAGCCTCTTTTATTTGCGGCTCATTATCTAACGGTCTATACTTTGTGCCAGTAATACCAACCCCGGCTTTTCTGATATTTTTTGTTATTCCAAGTTTTTTTGTTAAGACAGAATGAATATATTCAACATCAGCCGATTGCAATTTAATAAAACGTCCTCTATTTTGAATTGCCTCATTAAAAGCATCTTTATGATTTAAAATCATTTGAGTTTCTTCCTTAGTCTTGCCTTCTCCGATAATATTATTCTTAATTAAAGCTTCGGTTCCTAGCAATGAATAAGTATTTCCTTCTATCACTGATGATTTCCAAGAAAATTCAATCATTATTCTCTCGAATTCTTTATTGATAAGAGTTTGACTATCATATTTGGAAAAGTTTTTAATAAACTCTTTTTGCAGATTTTCTAACTTTTCTTTTTCTTTAGATGTAAAAATATCTTTGCTTAAAAGATTAAATATTTCAAAATTAAAACTTTCTTTTATTTCTCTTTTTAAATACGGTTTTTTAAAATATTCTTCAATATCAAGCTCTTCTAATATCCTATAACTTTGAGCCAAGGAATAAATAACATAAGCACCGGCGCCATTTTTTTCTAGAAAATCTTGCTCACACAAAAAAGACAAATCTCTAGTTATTGTCTCTCGAGAATATTTATTATTAAAAAAAATGAGTAAATCTTTATTTTTAAAAGAGTTATTTTTTTTAGAAAACTCTAAAATTTGTTTTTGTCTTTCATTCATAAATACATGATAACATTATTGCGTCATTTATTCAATATCATTGCGTCATTTTAAAATAGTTATATCAAAATTTATTTAATATAAGCTATTTTTATTGCGTCAAAAATTATCGAAAATTGACCAAGGTTTTAAGATCTTTAGAATAAAAATAAGGCGACTGTAAAAATCGCCTTTTTTTATTCTTTAATTAGTTTTATTAACCTTTTTCTAACTTTAATAACTTTTACCTCATTTCTTATCTAACAAACTTCTCTAGCGCAAACGACTAGCGGTTTAAACAGCTGCGCTAATTTTGTTATTGTTATAATTATCGAGAATTGAGGCTGGCAAATTAGATCCTAAGGTGGCGATAATTTGCTCAGTTTCAGTAGATTCAAATATTATAACCGGGTAATTAGTAACATCAAAATAGCTAGTATGTTCTGATTTATTCACTTCTCTAGATAATATTACAAATCCATCGTTATTAATCTGTATTTTATTGTAACCAGGAGCAGAATTATTATAAATAAAGATTCCGTACCTTTCTTGTTTCCAAATATTCCAACCTAATTGAGCCAAAAAACCAACTTCAGCTGGTAATACAGGTGGCTTATGGGTAACTATGGGCATTACAATTTCTTTTTGATTTTTAAAGTTAAACAGGGCTTTAATTGCTTTCATTATTCTGTCCTCCAAAATTTTAGGTTAATTTTTATTTAATTTTACTATCTAATTCTATTTATTTTTTATTCAATTTTACTTATTTTTTTACTTATTTTTAATACTTAAATTATTAATTAATTTATATGAAATATTTTTAAATTACTTTTTTTGTGTAGCAATAAAGCCCTGGATAAAACCCCAGAACTTTTTTTCTAACTTATTATTTCTACCAATTGGCCGATGAACTAACTACTCCAACAATAGTATTGGTGCCGGTATAAGAAGCGGCATATTGATTAAGTGGTATTCTTATTTTCCAATAGGCATTCTTAGTAGCATTAGCGCCGGAAGTGGTGGTTTTAGAACAAAGAATGTTATTCAAAGAAGCAGAAGTAGTAAGAGCGGCATCACCAGTACCATAAGTAAAGTCTGAAATTAAACTGTAATGTTGTTGACCAACTGGAATAGTATGGGAAGAACCATCGCTCATATCAACACCAGAAAGATTCTGATTTAAACCGGTATTACCCTGAGCTTCAATGGTAGTAACTTGATCAGTAGCGGAAGTAGCGTTAGGAGCTAAAGAGCCATAGTTAATAGCACCCTGTTGAACGTTATAAGCCATAAACTGATTTAGTTCTACGCCAGCACCAGAATCAACGCGAGAAGAATTCTGAGCATTATCGTCAGTGGCTAATGCTGTAGCTAACCAATTTTCAGTGGCAAATTGACTACCAGTATCAGTTGGATCGGCGTGATATTTTAAAGCAAAAGTACAAGTCCAAGTTGAATCAGTATCAGAAGAACTGGTACAAGAACCACCATCCTGAACACAAGAAGTTAAATTTCGATAACAATTATTATTGTTAGAAGTGCAAGAATTTCCTAAAGCGACACCAGAACGCCAAACATCAAAGGTGGCGCCATTAATTTCATTACCACTAGAAGAATTTTGACAACCATTTTGATCGGTAACAGCAAAGGTAACTTCAAAACCGGTAGTATCACCATTAGGCGTAACTAAAGTTAAATCCGTACCATTATTTAAAGTAACATTGCTAACTACCGGGGCTACATTATTAACTACGGCTGGATTATTAATACCAGTTTGTCCGGCCGAAGAAACCGCTCCGTGACTATCTACCACATAGCCATAAGCACTATAACTAGCATCTTGAATGGCGCGACCATTTAGGTCACAACTAGGATTACTAGCTACAGCTGAAGAAGAACACCATTCTCCGCCAGTACAAACTCCACCAACAAAAACGGCCGTCTTACAAACATATAAAGTAACCGTATCGCTAGAACCAGTTGTATCTGGGTCAGAAGCGGTAGCAGTAAAAGTTGAATTCACAGATGGGTTTACGGCTGGCACAGAAGCAGCTGAAAAACTAGGGGCATGATTAACATAAAATGGAGATTGAGTACCATCAACTAAATTTCCCTGACTAGAGGTAGCTGAACAACCAATATTATCACAAGCAAAAGCATACCAGTTATTAGCTTCAACATCGCCACTACTAGTAGTATAAGCACAAGAAGATTGTGCGCCAGAAGCTACAAAAGAAGAAGCCACACAAAGCTGGTTAGCTGGTAAATCACAAGCCGGAATTCCACCACTAACTGTGGGTACAGTATTGTTACGACAAACAGCCACTTTCCAATCATCACCGTTATTATCAGTAGCTAAAACATTAAAAGTAATAGAGTCGCCGGCATTAGTAGGATTTGAAGTAGTTGAGGCAACACTTTCACCAGCGGCACTAGGAGTGTTTGGAACCACATTAGTAATAGTAACTTGACTAGTCGGTGTAGCGGCTATTACCTCTAAGACTGGATAAAACTGAAGATTAATAATAGCTATTATAGCTACTAAAGCTAAAGTTGAAAAAGAAATTTTATTAGAAACTCTCTTTTTTAGCATAATTTTGTTTATAATATGTGAATAAAAATAATTTATTTTAGCAAAAATGTTACTAATTATGTTAGTAACTTGGGGAAATTTTTGAAATAAAATTAGACTGAAATTAGACAAAAAAACAAAAGACTACAGACTTTAAATACTTAGTATACTTATATTTTACCAGAATAATAGATATATAACAATCTAGATTGTGTATAAGAGAAAAAGCCTGAATTTACTGTTCTAAAATTGTGAATAACTCCTTATTTAAATAATTATTCTCAATTATTAACACCCGACAACAATATCCTAATTAATTTCTTAGCCTTCTACCGCTGTTACAGTGTTTGTGCCATTGTATACTCCTGCTTTTTGAAAGAGAGGGGTTCTTAGTCGCCAATAAGTATTAACGCTAGCATCACTCGGCGTAGTAGTTGGCTTACTACTAGGTAAATTTAATAGGGTTGGGGTACTACTAAGAGCCGTTCCCTGCGTTCCCCAATTAAAGCTACTGGTTAAATTGTATTTTTGTTGAGCTACTGGAATATAATTAGTGCCGCTTACTAAATCTGTACCGGATAAATTAACATCAACTGGAACATTGCCAGTAGTAATCATCGTGGACGTTTGCTCTGAACTAACCGTATCCGGATCAGCTGAACCATAATTAAGATTATTAACATCAATAGCTAATAAAGTGTTTACTTCAACACTTTCTTCATAAGCATTATCACTAGCCCCCTTTTGTCCGCTAGCGTCAGTCGCTTCCACTCTAGCTACCCAAGTTTGATTATTCCAATTCTGACTAATAGCATAAGCACCATTATCAGTGGGCTCAGCAAAAAATTGAAAATCAACTGTACAAGTTGCTAGACAAGAATTGCTAACACAAGAACTAAGCGAACAGGCGATGCTATAACAATTATTGTCATTATTAGTACAATTATAACTATTGACTAAGCCCGAACGGAAAATTTTAGCTTGAACTGAACTAATATCACCATAGCCTTGTTCGTCAGCCACTACAGCCGTAATGGTAATTGGGGTGGTAGTGTTTGGTGTTAAAGTAATATTATTGCCGCTATTTAGAGAAACCAAAGCAACGGTAGGTGCCTGATTATTAGCATCAAGGTAACGCATACTCATTAAAGCAAAATCCCAATCACGCGTTCCGGGATTAGTAGTATTACCGGCCGAAGTACGCATGCGCATATTCATAGTACTAGTTGAAGACTGCCAAATTTTATCAATATCTTTTCTATATTCTTCATTAACCCAAGTATCAGCCCAAGAATAAATAGTGTTAGCATTAGTCTCATTAGCTAAAGTATTATTCCAACCAGAAGTACCGACTAAACCAGAATAATCTCTAACTTGTAATTGCATAGTTTGGTTGACGCTATTAGAACGAAACTTAACGGCATAATGAGTAGCAGAAATATCCGTGTTAGAAGATAAAGAAATTGGAAAAGAAAGATTTTGCGCAGCAGCATATTCATTATTAGTAGCATCATTATCATTATCTAAAGCATAATAGGAAGAAGGGTATTCTAAAGTGGCTGTGGTCTGCCAAGTTGAACTGGTGGAAGTGGCTATTTTACTCTCCATAGTATCACGAGTATTAATACAATTTCCGGCGGTACCAGTGCCCCAAGAAACTTCACATTGAGCCGCATCATTATTAATAGAACCAAGCATTAAATATAAGCGATCGAGCTGCAAATTATAAACCGCCACAGGAGTATTAGTTAAAAAACGTAAACGCATTTCTCTATTACTAGAAATATAATTGCTTAAAGCGAATCCAGAAACAGTAGTGCTATTAACGGCCCAAGCGTATTCTGTATCAGTAGCACAAGTAGTTGGTGTAATAGCTGAAGTAATAGCTGTCCAAGTTGAAGTGGTAAAATTATAAAGATAAGGAGTTACGATAAGAGCCGAAGAAGAGACACACATTTCCGGAGAAATTAATAAACTATTGGCGCCAGTATAGGCCTTAACATTTTTAAAAGTAAAATAAAAATCAGCTGGATTGGCAGAGCCAGATTGCGGAATAGTTATTTTATTATCATCGGAGGCATTAAGATTGGCATAAGTAGCACCGACTAAATCCGAAAGATAATTAGTAGTAGTACCGGTTTGAGTTCTAATTAAATCAGCTGGCTCATAAATTTCATCCGTACCGAATTCCAAAGAAACAAAATCTAGAGCATATTGATTAGTGGAAGCCACTGAAGAATAGGTACGAACTAAAAAGCGGCCAGTACTATCAGCAAAATTAGTTAAAGGCGTAACATAAGGAGTGCCGGGCGAAGTAGAGCGGTCAGAAAAATAACCATCATAAATATCGTATTTACGTAACGTAGAGGTAGTATTAGTAAAAGTTTGTTTACGTGG
>JALOQQ010000113.1 GCA_025453315.1 Planctomycetota bacterium | reverse complement strand
TGTTCTTGTTTTTGACCAAATCTAGCATTCCAACTTAAGAGTTCTCCACTAGGCAGAAGAATTAAAGCAACGGCATCAGAAGCAATATATAAATTAACTTTATATTCTTTAGGAGCATCTTTATTTATCTCTGGATTTTTTTCTACTTCAGCTCTAGCCAAGGCCACCGAAAAACCATTATCAATTCCTCTTATTTTATAAAAGATATCATTAATTTCAGTCATCTTTTCAGACCACTCTTGACCAGTAAGTTCATTGGCCAATTCTAAATAACGACCATAAAATATTTTTTTAGAGACACAACGAAAACCATCCCCCGCCACATCCATTACTAAATGATTCTTATATTCTTCTGTTTCTGACTCATAATAATGATCAGCGCCATCAAATTGCAAATTTACTGGCACGGCAAATAAATCTTCCTTACCCGATAACTCACCGGCCTTCTTTATTATTTCTTCTGAACCAATAAGATAACGATAAATCCAGGTAATGCCGTTTTTACTGCTAACCGCCTTAGCCTTTTCAACAATTTCTTCTAATTTTTTAATATTCTCTTCTGACATCATAGTATCGAGATCGCCGCTCTCATAAACTTCACGCCAAGACATAATTTCATTTTCCCAATCTTCCACGGCAAAGCCTTTTTCACCGGAGCTTGCAAAGTTTTTTCTAAAATCAATTTTATCTTTTTTAGCTAAAGCCTGGCTAACATCTCTTTTATCAAATAACTCCAAATCGTCCCTTAGCATCTTAAACTCTGTACTGATATTATTTACCTCATAACTATCTTCATTTGATTCAATATCAAATTCATAGGCATTAATAATCTTTTCTAGGTTACTTATTGGTTTTTCAGGACCTTTGGCCCAAGGCATTTTTTCCATAAATTCTTAAAAGAGTTAATCTTACTTATAGCATATAGCAAAAGCTTGAAATAAGTCAAAAAGATTAATAATTATAAAATTAATAAATCTTAGGACTGTATTTTAAAATATTAAACAACAAATAACTAAAGGTCTTGAAAAATATCTTAAAATGTGTTATAATTGGGGCAGAAATATTAATACCGTACAATCAAAAACTAAATATAATGAGTGCAAGAGATTTGTATCCGGCCTACGTGGTTGGAGAAAAACAAGAAAAAATCTACCTGATTCTAAGCACTTTTGGTGCTGATGAAATTATGGCCGTTAAAAAGATTGGCGATGAAAAAATTTTTTCCGTCAAAGGAAAGTTTAAAATCAAAAGTCAATCTTATTTCAAAAAAAGACTCCAGGCCATAATAACAGGTGGAAAAAAATTTGAGGAAACTCATAAAGAAATCGTAGAAATGAGACAACCTCAAATCGAAAAAAAGACCCAGCGACTAAAAGTCGCCTAAATGCCCCAAAACATTTAAAGAGGAGATTAATTCTAAAAAAATTATTTCCTCTTTTTTTCTTATTTTGAGTTTAATGACCTAAATTTAATAATTAAAATAATTGGTAAAAAAATAGTAGTATCAATTTAATTATTTGCAATGTAAATATTTACTTTATCACAAAATTATTTATTTTTTAACCCATCTTCGTACCATTTGGCACTTCCTTATCTGGAATAGCTAAAACCACTCTTCCCTCTTTGTCATAAAAACCGGTAGTTAAAAATTCTGAAACAAAAGGACCAACTTTTTTAGATGGAAAATTTATAACACCAATTACCTGTTTGCCAATCAATTCTTCTTTATTATAAAGCTGAGTAATCTGAGTACTAGATTTTTTAATTCCTAATTCGCCAAAATCCACTGTTAATTTATAAGCTGGATTTCTGGCTTCAGGAAAATCTTCTACTTTGATTATCGTACCAACGCGAAGCTCTACTTTTTCAAAATCTGACCAATTAATTATTTCCATAAAATTATAATAATTTATATCCTAGACTATCTTCCTATGGTTAGAAACATAGCTAGGGCTGAAGCGGCCATAATAACAAAGGTTCCCCAAATTAAGACATTACCTAACTTATTACTCTTGTATTCGCCCATTATTTTTTTATTATTAGCTACTTTAGCAATAATGAAAATTAGAGGCACCGAAACCACACCATTAAACACGGCCGTAAAAACCAAAGCTTTCATTGGATTAATACCAAGAAAATTAATTAATAAACCAATTAAAGTAGCCACAATAATAACTCCGTAAAAACCATGGGCTTTTTTAAATTTTAAATTCAAACCTTCTCGCCAATTCATAGCCTCGGAAAAAGCATAAGAAGCTGAACCAGAAAGAACCGGAACTGCCAAAAATCCCAAACCAATAACGCCAACCGCAAAAATCAATTTAGCAATCAAACCGGCATGAGGAAAGGTACTAACTAAAGGCTCTAGTGCCTTGGCAGCATCAGCGGCTGTCGCTACATCAGTAATACCATTGCCATGAAGTACGGTAGCACCAACTACGATAATACACCAAGAAGTTAATTCTGAAGAAAGCATGCCAATAAAATTATCAATTCTCAAATTTTGCATAAACTTTTTTAAGCCTCTTGGCTTCCCATTTTTACGCAACATATGCTTAGCCTTTTCCTCTTCAACTTCTTGAGAGGCCTCCCAAAAAAACATATAAGGCGAAATAGTTGTTCCCAAAACCCCGGTAATTATAAAAAAGAAAGAAGCAGAAAATTCAAGATGCGGAATAAAAGT
>JALOQQ010000112.1 GCA_025453315.1 Planctomycetota bacterium | reverse complement strand
CCTTTTGCGATCAAATGATTCTTCTGATTATATAAAACTTAATGATGATAGCATTAAAAATGCATTATTAAAAGATTTATCGTTTATTAAAGAAATAGAATATTTGATTATTTTTGGATCTCATGCTATAGTATTACCTTCAACAAGTTATATAGGCAAAAAGCAATCATTAGATTTATATTCTAGAAATAATGAATACTTTGATTGTGTAATAAATGATAAAGATACTTTAAATTTAATTAATAAAATTAACATAGATATAATTAAAAATTTATCAAAAAAAGTTAGTCCTATTGCGTTTAGTACCAAAAGAATTGCTTTTTATTTAGATATAATTAAATTTTTACATGAAACAAAAGGAATAAAAAACGAAGTTAAATTAATAATTGATGATCCTTTAACATACACACCAGTTTTTAATAATATCCCACATAAAGTATTTTATTTTGCAGATGATAAAAGAGGAACAAGAAATTTTAATAGATTTGACCATGCACAAATTCAACATATTTTGACAGAAAAAACTGATCAATCTAATTATAATTTATTGAATTCTTTTTCTAATGAATCAAAAGATCTTTATTCAAATAATTTTATTTTTTATGGGACTCTTTTTCAAGATAAAAAGATAGCTAGACATGAATTATGGGATACTTTTTTAAAAGATTTTGTTTATGAAAAATCTGTCTATTATATTCCAATTAAAAAGAATTGGAGCGGAATTCATAAATTACATATAACCAACGACGATAAGAAAGACGTATTAGATATTAATTCAGAAATGTTTAATTCTGTTATTAATCATCCGTTATATGGAATACAAGATGAATTTCCAATATCAGTAAAAACTTTGTCAAAATATAAATACTCACTTGTAGCTAGATGTGTTTCATTTTCTGATAGTTTAAATTTTAGACCAATTTTTTACACTATTGCTAGGGTGTTGCCTTTGCTTGATTTTAAATATGATCCTTTTTTTATTCAAATTCCAAAAGAAATAGCAGAAAGAATTACTGTATATAATCATATAGATATGAAAAATAAAATTGACTATTTTGAAAAGAATCCAGATAATAGATTGTATATTATTAACAAATTACGATCACTATTTAGAATTGATGAATGGGAAAAGGATCCTAATGGTATGTTAAAAAATGAAATTAAGAGATTATTAAATGAATATTAAAAATATAATTACTGATGTTGACGGTGTTCTAACAACAGGAAAATTTCTTTATTCGAGTAACGGAAAGAAATTTAAAATTTTTGGTCCACACGATGCAGATGGCATTAAAATTTTAAAAAATGCTGGTATTCATATTTCTGCAATATCTGCTGACAAGAGAGGATACGATATTACTGCAGCTAGAATGTCAGATATGAATATTCCGTTAGATTTAATTTCAGAACATGATAGATTTACTTTTGTTTCAAATGAATTCGATCTTACTAAAATAGCTTTTGTTGGCGATGGGCTATTTGATTCTAAATTATTAAGAAGTGCTGCATTAGGTTTTGCACCAAATGATGCAACAAATGTTGCTAAAAAGGCTGCAACATTTGTTACTCCATCTAAAGGTGGTTGCGGTGTATTTTTAGACATTGCCTTGTGGTTTATCAAAAATATTTTTGATGAGCCACAGAAAGAAAGCACCAAGCTTTTATTAAATTATTCTGATTTAGAATTTTCAAATTTTATTGACAGTCTTTGGGGATACCAACGATGAATACAGAAATTAAATTTACCAATATCCCAATCTTTTTAAAGGAACAAGAAGAATTGTGGTTTTCTATTAACAAAGATAATTATTCTTGGTTTGTAAATTCTTTATATCAAACAATAAATTCTGTTGCTGAAAAAAATATTATTGGAATTGGTGCTGGACGAATGGGATATGCACTTCAAGGATTTATGATGAGATTAAGTCATCTAGGATATAATACGTTTATGTTAGGAGATACTACTGTTCCGCGTCTCAAAAAAGATGATATTATTATCATTAATTCTAGCTCTGGAGAAACGCCATCTGTTTGTTTGATGGCAGATATTGCGCGCAAAACAGGAGCTAAGATTTTTACAATTACCACTGATCCATTTTCTCATTTAGCTGTTATTTCTGATTTTGCTTTATATTATGGAATTAAATATATTTCAAGACAGCCAATGAAAACAGCATATGAGCAATTCACCTGGAGCTTATTTGATCAGATAGTTTATGAGTTTCTGAATTATAGCGGATACTCAACATTAACAACAAACGGCACATTATATAATTACAGAGGAATCTCTATTGATGAAAACCACTCAATTTTGGAATAGATTTATTGATAAAAAAATAGAATCAGATAATTTTATGTTAAATTATACTTTATCTGCATCTGTAATTTGTGTTTCACAAGTTAAAATTGCAGAAGATGTTAGTATAGTAAAAAATTATAATAATGCTATTGGAATTAAAAAAAATGGAGTTAAAGATTTACATTTTGATATTATGGACGGATCATTTGTTCCAAGGTATGGAATTTATCCTGAAATAGTTAAAGAATTAAAATTGTATTTTCCTGATTTTGGATTTGATTTTCATTTAATGACAGAAAATCCAGAATTTACTATTGACCAATTTGCGCCGCATATTCATGAAAATAATAGAATTAGTTTTCATATAGACAGAAATGAATTAAATGCGCT
>JALOQQ010000004.1 GCA_025453315.1 Planctomycetota bacterium | reverse complement strand
CAATTCGGGCAATTAATTTTTTTCTCTCCGCAATATGAAAAAATAAATCATCTCTCTACTTTTCATACCCAGGGATTAGTTCCTTCTTATCATTTAACTGCCAACATAACTCAGAAACAATTACGTTTTTTAATTAAACAAGTATTACCTCTACGCCAAGAAATTACTGATTGGCTACCAGAAAACATTCAAAAAAAACTCGAGTTAATTGATTTAGAAACTGCTCTCCTCAAAATACATTTCCCCAGATCTTTAAAAGAAGCCGAACAAGCTGAACGTCGCTTGGGTTTTTCTGAATTATTTTTACGTCAGCTAAAATCACAGATGCTCCGACAAAAAATAAAAGCCAGTAAAGCTACCAACATACCATTTTTAGAGTTAGAAACTAAAAATTTTGTTAAACAACTTCCCTTTTCTTTAACCGCTTCTCAGAAAAAAACTGCCTGGGAAATATTGCAAGACATTGGTAAGAATGAACCCATGTCACGCTTGCTTCAGGGTGATGTCGGTAGTGGCAAAACCATGGTCGCGGCCCTAACTATTCTCAATGTCGCTCTTAATAAAAGTATTAAAGGGCAATCTATTTTAATGGTACCAACCGACATTTTAGCCCAACAACATTATAAAAATTTAACAAAACTTTTTGCTGAATTGCCAATAAACATTGGACTTTTTACCAGAACTAAAAAAGAATTAAATAACGAGCCAATTTCTGATTCGCAAATAATAACCAATACTGCCGACATTATTATTGGTACTCATGCCCTAATTCAAGGGGAAATAAAATTTAATAATTTAGTTCTGGCGATTATTGATGAACAGCATCGTTTTGGAGTTAACCAGCGTAAAGAAATTTTAGAAAAACAAAAAAATAATAATGGACTAGTACCACATCTCTTATCAATGACAGCCACCCCAATTCCCCGTTCCTTAGCTTTAACTATTTATGGCGATCTTGATATCTCAGTTATTAACGAAATGCCTAAAGGACGCAAAACTATTATTACTAAAGTAGTACGAGAAAATAATCGTTTAGCCGCTTATAATTTTATTAGAGAACAAATTAAAGCTGGACGCCAAGCTTTTGTCATCTGCCCCTTAATTGATCCATCAGACACCCTAGGCGTTAAATCCGTAAAAGAAGAATTCACTCATTTAGACAAAGAGGTTTTTCCAGAAATACCTATGGGCGTTTTACACGGTAAAATGAAAACTGCAGAAAAAGAAGAAGTAATGACCAAATTCTTAAATAAAGAAATAAAAATTCTAGTCAGCACCTCAGTGATAGAAGTCGGCGTTGACGTTCCTAATGCCACTATTATGATGATTGAGGGTTCAGAGCGCTTTGGACTAGCCCAACTTCATCAATTTCGCGGACGAGTTGGTCGCGGTCTAGAACAATCTTATTGTTTATTATTTACCGGCAAAAACGAAGAAGAAATAAATAGTGAAAAAACTTTTGCCCGTTTAAATTTAATGACTAAATGCCAAGACGGCTTTACTTTAGCTAAAGCTGATCTAAAACTACGTGGTGCTGGAGAAATTTATGGTATTAGCCAAAGCGGCTTTCCGGAATTAAAAATTGCTTCACTCTTTGATTATGAATTAATAAAAAAAGCTCAAACCGAAGCCGAGCTTTTAATTGAAGCTGATCCTAATTTAGAAAAACACCCTCTCTTAAAGGAACAATTAAAAAATTGGGAAGATAATGTTCATTTGGAATAAACTTTTAAAAAAATAAGCAGTTCGTGATGAACTGCTTATATAATATGCTTTTAAATTTTTGTGATGAAACTTATTCTGAATCAGAATCTAAGAATGGCCTCAGTTTTTCTGGGACATTCACTTCAATGAGAGTAATTAAACCCTCATAGGCAGAGTATTCACTTTTTTCTCTTACTTCAATTTTGAGAGTTCTTAATTGAGTCATAAAATCTTGCAAAACTCTGTCATCATAATTCTTTTCCAAAATATTACCTATCACTGATAGAACTGTTTCTAATTCTGGATTCCAAATGATGTGTTTTTTTATTTCGGAAATGGTAACTAAATCAGAAAGTTTTAATTTACTCATAACTCCAAATATCGGAACATATTTTTTAACATCGGCATAATTCATTCCGTAAGTATTTGTATTTATAAGGGTTATGATTTCCTTCCAAGTTGCAGCATTAATATCTTTACTATTAATACTATCAATAAGTTTTTGAATCATTTCTTTCTTTTCCTCTTCTTTTTTTATTTCCGCATCCTTCTTCTCTTTTTCCTTTTCTTTTTTTGCTTCTTCTATTATTCTTTCTTCTTTTATTTTTCTTAAATGCTTAGTGAAAAGAATAAAAAATACTATTACAGCAATTAAAATGACAATTAATAACAGATAGAGCAAATTTTTCCACAATGGCATTCCTAAAATACAGGTGGTAAACCAGAATTGAGATAAAGTGGAAATAATACCTATTCCGACTGGAAATAAATATATAATCTCACTAAATTCATAGGCATAATCCCCGCTGTTTCTATTAACATCTAGAGTTATTAAGGCAAAAGTTATAGCTATAATTGGTAGCCAAATAAATTGACTACCAAATTGAATATAGATAACTGCCGAAGAACTTAAAAATATAATAAAAAACAATGATTGACCCAAACCTTCATTCACTGAATTGCCTTTGGCCGATCTGATAATAATAATAACTGCAGTTAAGCCAAAAGCACAAGCTAACATTATTGGTATTATTCCAAAATTATTTTCAGCATGATGATGTAAACTTAACCCTATAAGACATAGACCACCAAAAACAACCGAAGAAAAATTTCTTAAATCATAATACCACCTGCCTCTTGATGAGGAATCTCTTTCTATGCCGAAAAGTAAAAGACAAAATCCGGTTGCCACAACAATCGTGCTAATTACGGATACCAAATTTAAAGCTGTTGAAGTTTCTGCTTGAGAATAAGAAAAATACTTAACAAGTAAGGTTGAACCAACAATAATCACTGGGGTCTGTAAATAGAAAATTACATCACCTAACACTTTTTTAGTGTTTTTCCAAAAATTCTTTAATGTTTCCATGATAATTAATAAATTTTATTGTAATGAACATCGGGAGTATTCCTAGGCTTTTAATCGCTTTGGGCTATTTTCAATAGCTTTTACTTGCCACCCGTTAACCGCAAGAATAGATTAATAATAGCATTTTTATTGATTTATGTCAATATACTAAATTTGACAAGAATAAAAAAGAATGGAAGGATGTTAGTACGGCGTCTAATGACGCCCTGCCCCGAAAGGGGTTCGTTCATTTAAAAAAAGATAAAAACTACATAAAATGAAAACAAAAAACAAAACCCTAAAAAAATTCGGATTTTTCCCAGTATTCTATCGTGGAGAAAAATTTTATTTGATTTTAAAATCAATTCAAAATCCGACCACCGAAGATTGGTATAATAACCCAATGAAAATAAAGGGTCCTGAAGGACAAATTATAACGATTAACAATTTAAACGAAGTGGCCTTTAACACTGAAAAAATTAATAAAGCCATCTTCTGGCATAATTTCTGGGTAGTTATGGGGCAAGAAATAAATAAGCTCTTCCAATTTAAATGGTTTAAAAAACTATTCAAAGTAAGGCCGAATGCTAAAATTATTTCCCTCTCTAATTATCATCCAAGTGTTTCTAATTCTAGTTTATCTAGATCAATATAAAAAAGCATATCTTTAAAATATGCTTTTTTTCTTTTTATTATATTTTACTATATAAATATTTCTTATTTATCAAGAGGCCTTCTTAAGTGATATTATAAAAATACTCAAATCATTTTAAAGTAATTTTTGTAGTTCGCTTAAATGACTAATGGTTTCAACTTTTATTTTACTTTTAACAAGCACTTTGCTCTTGGGTATAATAGCTTTTTTAAAGCCCATTTTTTCTGCTTCAATTAAACGCTGTTCTAAACGACCGATATTTCTTATTTCTCCACCCAGACCAACTTCTCCGAGAAATAAATGATCACGATTAATATCAATATTAGCAAGTGAGGAAATAATAGCCGTACAAACAGCTAAGTCTAAAGCTGGATCATTAACTTTTAAACCACCGGCAATATTTAAAATAATATCCTGAATAGTTAAGTTAACCTTAGTACGCTTACTAATAACCGCACTTAAAACTTGTAAACGATTAAGATCAAAGCCGGCCGCTTTACGTTGCGGATAACCAAAGAGTGTTTTAGTTACTAAAGCTTGAACATCAACAAAAAAGGGGCGACTTCCTTCCATAACACAACCAATAACTGAACCGGCCCTCTTGTCAGAAACCTCTTCTAAAAAGATAGCCGATGGATTTCTAACTTCTTTAAAACCAGAACCAGTCATTTCAAAAACACCAATTTCATTTACCGAGCCAAAACGATTCTTAGCGGCACGTAGTACCGAATAATTACTATTTAATTCATTTTCCAAATATAAAACCGTATCAACAATATGTTCTAGAGATTTAGGACCAGCAATTTGACCATCCTTAGTAATATGACCTATTAAACAAATAGACATATTATTTTGTTTAGCTAATTCTAAGCATTTAGCCGCACAAGCTCTAATCTGGCTAATATTACCAGTTTCCGAAACAACCAAAGAAGAATAAATGGTTTGAATAGAATCAATAATAACAAAATCCGGTTTAACTTTAATTAAAGAAGAAGCAATTTTTTCAATATTAGTTTCGCCAATAAACTGTAATTTATCCAAAGAACAATTTAAACGTTCTAAACGTGAACGAACCTGACTGGCCGATTCCTCGCCAGAAACATAAACGACAGTCTTATCCTGCAAGCCTATAGCATTGGCTATCTGAGCAACTAAGGTTGATTTGCCAACTCCTGGCTCACCACCTAAGAGGAGAAGTGATCCCGGGACAATTCCGCCACCCAAGACTCTATCGACTTCTTGAATATTAGTTTCTATTCTTTTTAAATCGATCTGCTTAATTTCTGAGAGGGGTATAATATTAGCACCGACAAGTTTATTTAATTCCTGCTTCTGCGCTTCTTTAAAATCAACTGTTTTAGCCCCCAAAGTTCCCCAAGCACCACACTCCAAACAACGCCCATTCCATTTAGGAAATTGGGCGTCGCAATTTGAGCAAGTATACAAAGTTTTTATTTTTTCGGCCATAAACTTATTTTAACAAATCATTATCACTTTAATTATTTTAGCAATTCTTCCTTTATAACTCTTTCTAATTCGTCACCACCAGTTTCACCCATAAATTCTTGTTCATTGATAAAGAGAAAAGGAGTGCCCATAATACCTAAATCTTGAGCTTCTTGAATATTATTTTCTATCAATTTAATAACACTTTTATCGCTTAAACAAGAAACAAAACTTTCTTTATTTAAGCCAATTTGATCAGCTAACTCTACAAAAAATTTATAATTTTTCTTAGCTAAATCACTTTTTACTAGCAAAGAATCATATTCCCAAAATTTATTTTGTTTTTGAGCACAACGAGCCGAGAGAGCGGCTTGATAAGAGATTGAAACCGGATTGATAGTGGGATAATCTTTTCTAATAAGCTGTATTTTATTCTTATACTTTTGAAAAAGACTTTTAATCTCTTTTTCTTGTTTCTGGCAATATTCACAATCGTAATCAGAAAAATAAACTAAACGAACTTTAACATTATCGCGACCAAGACTAGGATCATCTTTACTAATAATTGGGGCTGTTAATTTATTTGGTTCAAAGCTAGAAATTAAAGGATCAGCACTATCAGCTGGGGTGCGTAAATTTTTAGGGATATGTTTAACAGTAACCATTGACACGGGTTGACTAACACCAAGACCAGAAACTGATAAAAATATCAAAATTAAAGCGAAAGTAAAAACCGAGACAATAACAAAAAACAAGGCTGAATAATTCTTTTTTTTGTTATGAGGATTGTGTTTCATATTATTTTATTTGATAAATTATTTTTGCCACAAAGCACTATCAACCTTCCAATCATTACCCTCTTTAACAAAAGTAATAATAATATTCTGTTGAAATGTTTTTGCTTTATCAATCGAAGCGCTGTCTTCACGACGCTGAGTAGTAACTTTAATTTCGGCTTTACCTTTATCAAAAGAAATAACTTCGCTAGCAATAGCCTTAGTAATAATGCCATAATAATCGCCCGTTACATTACCTTTAGAAACAACACTACTGGCCCATTTTTTCATCTTGTCAGTCATAAACATTTGCAAATCGGTTAAATTACCAAATTCACCTTGATTAGAAAAAGAACCAAAGCGTTCCGCAAAAGAAAAAGCCATCTTTTTTAAATCTTCAATATTTAATTCGCGTTTTTGTTCTGCTACTAAATCAACTTTGGGTACTGGCTTTTCCTCTATTTTCTTTTCTTCTTCTTTATTCTCTGAATTTTGTTCAATAATAGGTTGATTTACTTGTTTATTATCTTTACGAAAAAAAGTAAAAAAGATAATCAAAAATATGGCTATTAGGCCAATGATAATTATAATAATACTAATCTGTTTTTTTTCTAAATTTATCATATCACTTATAATTTACTTATAAATTAAGCATTTTTAGCAGCTTCTTCTTCGGCTAACTGCTTTTTTTCTTCTTCAATAGCTAATAATTGGCGTGGATCAGAAGTAATAACTTGATCCTCGGCATAAGAAGCGACTACGCGAATAGCAACGTGTTTATTTCCGGCAAAGAAAATACCTTCACCCGGAGCACTTTCTAATAATAAATATTTTTCACCATCAGTAAGAATAAAGGTTTTTTGAATAAGATCAATGGCGGCCGGAGATTGCTTTAAAAGAATCTGTAAAGAAGAGTTGGTTACGATAGCGCGACCGTATTGGGAAGTTAAAAAGTCATTAACATCTTGTGTAATAGTGGTAACACCTAAATAATATTTACGACAACGTTTTACTAAAGCAAAAATAAATTTGGCCGAATCTTCATGTTGCATCATCCACCAAGCCTCATCAATAACTAAAATTCTTCTTTTTAATTCACTGCGGACCACATTCCAAATATAGTTAACAATAGTGTAAATAGCTACCGGACGAAGTTCATCTTCTAAGTCACGTACTGAAAAACAAACAAATTGATTGTTCATCTCGACGTTAGTGAAATTATTTAATAAACCAGCAAAAGTACCTTCAGTAAATTTCTTTAGACGTTGTGATAAATTAGAACCACCTTCCATACCATCTAAAATTTGCTCAAAATCTTGTAAAACTGGGGCTTCAACCTTACTTAAATCCGCATCGGGCGTAATATCTTTTTTAGCATAAGTTTCTAATAAGGCCCTATCAACGATAGAATCTTCTTCATAAGTTAAATTACCAACCATTAATCTAACTAAACCCTTTAAAGTAATAACCGCACTTCTAATAATATCTTTGGGTTTAGCCTCGCCGCCAATAGCGCGTGGCAAATCAAAAGGGTTAATTTTGTTTTCACTAGATAAAGAAACGTTAATATAAGTTCCGCCAACGGCGTCAGATAAACTCTTATATTCATATTCCGGATCGATAACAATAACATCAGAACCCATCATTAAGCAACGTAAAATCTCCAATTTAATACAATAACTTTTACCAGCACCAGAGGTAGCAAATACTACAGAGTTAGCGTTTTGCAAAGAAAAACGATCAAAAATAACTAAACTGTTATTATGACGGTTAATGCCATAAAGTATGCCACGATCGCTAGTTAACTCACTAGAAATAAAAGGAAAGGAAGAGGCAACCGGAGAAGAGTTCATGTTAAAAGTAATATATAATTCGTCATTACAAATCGGCAAAGTAGAGTTAAAACCTTGTTCAGCCTGATAATAAACACGGCGCGTATAAACCAAACGTGAACCAAACATATCTTCCACTTGATCAGAAATTCTATCTAATTCGTCTAAAGAAGAACTGTAAATAGTAACATAAAGAGCAAATTGAAAAAATTTCTCAATACCCTGAGTCAAAGAGTCGCGCAAAGATTCAATATCACGTAAAGCTGTTTCACGTAACGGATCGCGAGGAGCGCCTTTTTCAGAATCTGATAAAATCTGAGCTTCTAAAGCACCGGCACGATTTTTTAATTGTTTTAAAATAATAGCGCTCTTAACCGGGTAAAAAAACATGGAAACATCAAAGGTATAATTTAAGTTAATTACCGGAGCAAACCAACCAACACTAATATAACGCGGATAAGTAACTACAAAAATAGTTCTTACAAAACGATCACCTAAACGTAAATATTTGGGATCGATTTTTAAAGCTGAGGGAGCGATTAAATCACGGACCGAAAGAACACCACGACGGAAAGCTTTTTCTTCTTCTACTATTTCCTTGGTCATGGCCACATCCGCTTCTAAAGAAGTAGTATCCTCTTCCTTTACTTCTTGACCAAGATAAAACTTAGTATCAAGAATGTCTTTCTTTTTTTCTTCATCCTTTTTCTGGATATTAATTGAACTTCTCTTAAAAAAATTTACCATACAATAAAAATTAACTAGACATTATTTTTCTACTCGCAATTTTTTTATATCCACTAAATCCTGATTGCGAGCAGTTTCGGGATTATAAGACTTATAATATAATTCAATTAATCCTTGAGTATCTAATTGTACTGCACTAACACCAATAGAGGCTAAACCACTCATTACCACTTCAATTCTTCTTTTTAAAGCTTCACGATATTTAGCGAATTTACCTTCTTTCAATTTAATAGCCGTGGCTGGCTTAAAAGCCTCGGAAAGCATTTCAAAAAAACTTTTATGACTATCGGAAAGTGGACTATAAGGAACAACAACATACAAATACTTATTCATGATTTTTCCTAAAGAAGTTAATTCTTTTATGTAATCAATATAGTGTGAAGTCTGTTCGCGCAATAAACGATTGGTCTGTTCCTTTTCTTTTTGTTTTAAATAAGATAAATAATCGTTAATGTCTAATTCGCGTGATTGAACGATTATTTGTACCATGAAGTTAATGCTGTTAATAAAACGAACATAAGACGAAATAATAGCATTCTGTTCATCCTCACTTTTTAAAGCAAAGTTAATACTAGACACTAATAAGACAGCTCTTAAAGTACCGTCCTTCATAATTACAATATCATCACGAACTTCGTAAATATCTAAATATTGCTGAGTAGAAACTCCTACTTTTGGTTTTCCTGTTGTCGCTCCGGGCATAAACTAATGAATTACCCCGCAATAAATCACGAGGGATATTTTAATTTAAAGCTAAAATAAATTTTAAAACTTTTCTTTCTTAACCTTAAACTTTCTTTTTTAATATTAAAATATTTCTTTTAATAACTTATTAATAACCCATTTCCGCTTCACCACCAAAATTTTCCTCTGGACCGTCGATTTTCATAATTTCTGTATCAATATCGCCATTATCTTCACCCTGATAACGTCCTTGAGTGTCTACGATTAAAGACAATTCTGCCAAACGGGAACGCTTTAATTCTTTAGCTTCAAAGCTTTCTTTATCAGCATATTTAGTAACTTTAATTTCTTCATTATCGCTAATACCTAATTTATGATTCCAAACTCGCAGAGGAGGACGACGAAAAGTCTGTACTAAATTAAGTAAGAAAAAATGAAAAGGACGTCCATTAATCTTAAAAAAAGCCAAAGTTCCAGCCAAAGAAAAAACGGGCAAAGAAATAGTGATAAAGAGGGCAAAATCAAATAACTTATAACTAAGTCCAATAATAATAGCCGCTACCACAAAAATTAAAAACTGACGCGTCGTAATAGGACCTAGAATTTTACTTTCTACATCAATAAATTGTGGTACAGTAAACTGTTGCATAATTTAATAAAATACCAAAATTAGAAATTCAAATCAGTATTTAAAGTAATAATCGCATCGATTTCCGCCTGACTTAAAAAATCAACTTTCTTGCTCTGGCGACCAGAAATAATTTCTTGCAATTTAACATTCTTGCTAAAGCTCTCCATGATCATTTCTAAATAAAGTTTGTTAATCGGATTTTGACGCCAAGCCTTTACACCCTCAATCATTTTATCATAACCATCTTTTTCCAATAATTTGATTTTCGTTTTTACCTTTTTAACCGCTTCTTGTGGGTCATCGGCTAAACGACGAAAATTAATAATATCCAAATAACGCAATTCATCAATCGGTCCCATAATTTTAGAGACTAATCTAATTTCCTCCAAACTTTTTTTGCCAGCTACCGTAGCGGCCTTGCGGATCTTTACATCTCTTTCTTCCTGAATAGTTACTTGGATTTCCGGTTTTTTGTCTGTTTTCTCGACAGTATCTTTTTCGTTAGTTTTATTTTCCAAACTAGTAACTTTAGATTTTTCCGGGCTTAAGGTCTTAACTAATTTTTCAATAGCCGGAACTTTTGGTAAATTAAAATTTTCTTCTATTTTTTTCTCAGTACCATAAACCTCTGGTTGTAGACGTTTAATTAAAACCGGAGTGGGTGGCATAATTTCATGAGTTACATCAAGATTACCAGTAATAGATAAACCTTTTTTAACTGGAATTTTAATTGAATTTACAGTAGCTTGTTCTGATTTTATTGCAGTATTTAATGGTTTTTCTACTTTATTAACATTATTCACCGTACCGGCAATAACCGAGGCTAAGTTGTAATCAGCTTCAGCCGTAATTTCCCTAGTATTATTTCCTTTAATTAGGTTCTTTAAACGAGCTAGAGGATCGGGCTTATCAGCCAATTCTAATTCATGATATTTAGCCTTAATTTCTTCACCTGTTTTTAAAATATTATTTAAGATTTTTTCTCTATCCGCCAAACCTATTTTAATAAAAAATTTATCTAAAGCCTCACGAGTATCAATTTTACTTCTTACACTGCGCAAATAAGTTCGCATTATCAACTTAAAACTAATTTTTGTCTCTTCGGTTAAAACTAATTTATTTTCTTTAATTACCTGTTCAATCCCCTCTTCAATTTTCTTATTAAAAATATCGTGAATATCTTCTTCTGATTCTTGATTTATTTTTTTCTTTAAAGCAGAAACTAATTTTTCTTCTTCATTTTCTTTCTTATTTTTCTTTTCTTCTTTGGCTGGCGCTGGTTTAGATCCCTTAGCTGAAATCGCTAAATAATCAGCTACTGAAGAAAAAACATTTAATTTTAATTCATTAGCTAACTGGCTAGCATTACTTAAAGATAATTTAAATTCGGTCACAAAAATAACTGGCAAATCAATGATAGCCAGGTCTTTTACCATTACCCTCATAATAACTACCGCCAAACCAACTTCATATTTGCGCTCCAAATTACTAATAGCGCGCATGGCTTCGGGGGAAGAAATTTTTTCACGCAATTCTTTGGGAAGCTTATTAAACTGCTCTAAATAATTAAGCATAAAAAGATTAAGGAAAAGTTCGGCCAAGTCGCCGAGTATTATTCATATTGTAGCATAATTTGACTAAATACCAAAATACCTTTTCAGTTCGGAAACCTTATCGGTTTTTTCCCAAGAAAACTCACTTTCATTGCGACCAAAATGACCATAAGCGGCCGTCTTTTTAAAGATTGGACGCTTTAATTCAAGAGTAGAAATAATTTCTTTAGGATGAAAATTAAAAATATCTTTTATACTAGAAACAATTTTTTCTTCAGCAACTTTATTAGTTTGAAAAGTATCAAGATAAATTCCTACCGGTTCACTAACACCAATGGCATAAGCAACTTGTAATTGGCATTTATCAGCTAAGCCAGAGGCGACAATATTTTTAGCAACATAACGCGCCATATACGCCGCACTACGATCCACCTTAGTTGCATCTTTTCCAGAAAAAGCACCACCACCATGCAAACCTAAACCACCATAAGTATCAACCATTATTTTTCTACCAGTTAATCCGGTGTCAGCTCGTGGACCACCCATTAAAAAACTACCAGTAGCATTAATAAAAAGCTTAGTTTTATCATCTAATAAACTACCTAGTACCGGCTTGATTACTTTATTTAAAATATCATGGCGCAAAGCTTCTATTTCTATATCTTTGCTATGATGGGCGGCAATAACAATAGTTTCTGCTCTTGTAACTAAACCATTCTCATATTGCAAAGTAACTTGGCTTTTACCATCGGGAAATAAGTAGGGCAAAGTCTTATTCTTGCGCAATTCAGCCATTTTTTTTACTAAAGCGTGAGCTAAAATAATTGGTTGAGGCATTAATTCTTCGGTTTCGGTAGTAGCAAAACCATACATCAAGCCTTGATCGCCAGCGCCCTGTTCTTTGAATTCTCCACTTCCCTCATCTACTCCTTGAGCAATTTCTTGGCTTTGTTCATGAAGAGCAGAAATAATACCAACACTTTCATTAAAGAAGCCGGACTCCGGAGTATCATAACCAATTCCTTTTAAAATTGTTCTGACGGTTTCATCAATATTAACATAAGCTTCGGTACGTGCCTCACCACCAACCAAAACTAAACCATTAGTACAAAAACATTCAATAGCGGCGTGACTCTCCTGATCTTGTTTTAACATTTCATCAAGAATACCATCGCTTAATTGGTCACAAACTTTGTCCGGATGACCCTCAGCTACTGATTCTGAAGTAATAAGTTTTATAGACATATATAATATATACTCTTGAACACATTTCAAGTAATATTTTAAGACAATTTAATAAATATCTTCTTTTAAAACAAAGACCAAGCTTTTAGTATAAACGGAAGAAGCTTGGCTTTAAAAGCAAATTTGAATTATATTTTAATAATTTTTTACCCACCTAATAACCTTAATATCTAAAATCATTAACTATTTTTAAAAAATCCTTTTAAAATTAAACCGCTTTCTTCATTCTTTCAATTTCTTGTTCTAGGGCTTTACGTTCAAAACTTTCTGCCGGATACTGTTCTACCATTTTCTGCATCTCCGCTATTCTAGCTGCTTGAGCCGGATCAATAACTTTTTCAGTTGTTGGTTTATTTTCTATACTAGATTGTTTACTTATTGTTGGCGTAGAAAGAGAAGAAACATTAACTTCAGCAGATTGAGCTGATAAAATTGGGGAAGGATTAGGGGCTTCCGTCTTTCTGCGCTCAGCATTTTCTAAATCTAATTCTTTTTTTATAGCCTCAAATAATTTTTCAACTTCCACCTCTGGTTCTTCTATATTGCCGCGAACAAAAGAACCAACTTTTCCATTCGGAAGTATAACTGTAAATTTATCTTCAACATTTTTTATATCTGAAGAGGAGGTTTTTAATTTTTCAAATAAGGTTAATAAGATTTCTAGATTATTTCTATCTTCACTAGATAAAGTTTTAGTATTTTCATCATTAATTAAATATTGTCTCAATTTAACATTATCAACCGGATTTAAGCCTAATTTTGAATAATAATCTTTTAACCAATTAGCAATAGTAGGTTTTTGTAAAATTTTACCAATCAATATATCATTTTGAGTTAATTTAGAAGAATTTTTTAATAAAACATCTTTTATTTTTTGTTTAATAGTGTCTCTTTCTTTAAGGTCAAGAATGGAACTTAAAAAATAATCTAACTTTAGAATAACATCATAATTCTCTAAAGAATAAATAACTTTAAAGTCACTAAAAGCATTAACAACATCCTCCTTATCGATAAGTGGCAAACATATAAAAGAAGCTTTAGTCTTATTTAATAAATATTTTTTATAAATATCAGGATACTTCCTTTTCAACTCTTCATTGTTCACAGCACTGTTTAATCCCTTAAGTAAACCCTGGGCACTGCCAACATCATCATTACTAATGATTTCGTTAACTAGATTATCAATATTATCTAAAAATTGCTGATTAATTAAATTTTCTATCTTAGGCATAAGCTTTATTCATTTAAGGTATTTATAACAAAATTATAAACATCTGTATTTTTGATACTGCCACCACTATCCTTGCTTTTACCGGCTCTGGTAAACATTTCTTGTAAATTACCCTTAGTTTTACCGCCATCAGGACTAGTGTGACTAGTATCAATTCCCATTTTTCTCATAGCTTCAAGTACTTTGGGTTGAGTTAAAAACATGGCGGCATTAGCCTGCATACGACCACCTTGATCTCTAAAGGTTCCGTTAGATCCTAAAGTTTTAACTAACATCGCTCCTAAATTAGATAATCTAAATTCACCTTCACTGTTTTGACCACCATAACCAAGCCTGTTTAATATCTGAACAATTTTTTGTGGCTCCAATTTCATTAATTCACTATAAGACTGCTTAGCATGCTCACCATCATCATAGTCTTCGACTTTACTTCCATCTCTTTCTGTTCCATCAGCCCTTTTACCAGTCTTAAGTTTTACTAAACTCTCTAACTGACCAGCTGAATTAGTGCCAATTGTTTTAGCCATATCCCAGTGATTAACTTTTTCTTCTAAGGAGCTAAAATCACTCATCCAACGTAAGGATTCTTGTTCATTTTTAAAGAAACCTTCCTTCAACTTCTTTTGCCTAAACATATTTAAACCGATGGCAGTTGATTCAAAGCCTTCATTATTAAGCAAGTCATTGCCATTACCATCAGAAGACATTTTTTCCATTATAGCCTTAGCTTCAATATTATTACCTCGAGACATAGCATCTTTATAATAAGAGTATAACTGATCCGAATTATCAATATGAGAAAAATTCTTCTTAGCAGCATCAACAGCATGTCTTTCGGCCTTAGATTCGGCAAAAGCAGTGGGAATCATTTTGTCCGATAAATTCTCTTTAATTTCTTTCATTTTATCTTTTAGTAATTTATCGTCAATATTCACATCAGCTTTAATTTTAAAATGTTTTCTAAAATTATCTTCTTGAGTAGAAGCTTCAATTCTAGAATCTTCATATTCTTTTTTAGCTTTAGCTTCATTTGAATTCAAATCCATTAATTCTTTTTCTTTCTGGGCTATATTCTTCCTTGCCTCTTCAGTATCGTTATCATCCATAGATTCAGACTCAATAGCTTTATACGTATCAAGCTCTTCTTTTATTTTTTTTCTTTTTGCTTCATTTCCCACAACCAAATCTGAATATCTTTTACTAGAAGAATCTTTTTTACTTACGGCCTCTTGTAAATCATCAGCCACTTTCTTATCTCTCTCTAATCTGGGTCTAACTCTATCATTATTAGCGTCTTTTACTATTGTTTTCATTCCTCTCCAAGAGCCATATCTATCAAAATAAGACTCTGAAGCCGCCATACCCAAGGTCATTCTTCTTAAAGTATTTCCTGATTCAAAATTGGCTTGAGCCCTACTTTGTATTTTAGATTCATCATCAGCTTTTTTTGCTGCCATTGAAGCTTTAAAACCTCGAGCTATTTCTCCTGGTCTTAAAGTAAAGACGCCGCCAACGTTGGCAGCCATTTTTCTGGCCGCCCAATTATCACCAGTAACAAGTGATTTACCAAGTTTCTTAGCCCCACTACTGAGAGCGGCCTTACCACTATTTAGAGCAGCCATACCCTTACCAGCAATACCGCCAACCACACCACCAATTTGCTGAGCAACCGTCATACCACCGATAAGCATACCAATGGAAATAATAAATTTTATCATGTGATCTGTACTACCAGCTTTAGAAACACCGGCGGTAGGTGCTGTTGTTTTAATATCAACACCATCAGCACCCTTAGTATCAACATTCATGATTTGCTGACCACTTTGAACATTACCTAAAGAAGCAAAAGAAAGCCAAATAAAGAAAGCTAATACTGGGCCAACAATTAAATTCTTACTAAATTCATCCCACCACTGAGAAGAATATTTTTGACCGGCTGGAAAAGCAGCAAGTAGATAAGCCATAGGTGATAATACGACGTAAACCCAAATCATAATAATGCGGTAACAAAGCATAATCACCATCGTCAACACCACTACTAGAGAAATTAAAACGTAGAAAAAAGCTAAAACAAAAGTTCCGAGGATGCTAGAGTTACTAACACCAGTACTATCTTTCAAGGTATCATTTTGCGTCATTGATAATAAACCATCTAAGCCCAACATGTTAAACAGATTACCATTAGCCATTTCCTTAAAAGCATTAACAAAAGAAAGCATTATTACCTGAGTAAAATCAATAAATAAACCGCAAATTATTTTAGAAAAGTTAATTAAAACCGCCATGATTATTACTTTTGGTAATAATTTTTTATAATTATATTCTTCAACTCGCAAAATAGTGGCAAAAGCAATAACAAGCATTATTAAAACAAAAAACATATTACCAATATCACGTACAATTACCCAGCCATTTGCTACAGCCGGGGAGTTAATAAAATCATTATATTGAGCAACATAAGTTAAAAGCCACATGGCAAGCATAAGCACCTTACCAACAATAGCTGTTAAAGCATACATGATACTAGCCAAAATAGAAGAAATAGTATCAGTAACAATATTGCCGTCGGCCAACGCAAAATTACCAACTAAAAACAAGCTGGCAAGTGTGAGAATGCTAATAAAAAAATATTTTATTTTTTTATTTTTAAACATTAAATTAAATTAATTAAACAAATTACTGATCTTTGAAAGCATTCCTTTTAATAAAGTTAAAACAAATTCACCGGTAACAATTTGATAAAGCAATATTAGGCCGGTAATTACTATCACTATTGAAAGAATACAACAACTATCTAAACAACAAAAAGCAGCTGTTTCTGGCACATTAGCCTTTTCCCCTATCTGTTTAATCTTGGAGCCCATTTTTTGGCGCATGTTGTCAGGAACCCATTCGTAACCTAATTTACAAAAATATTTTTCTCCCATCGACCTACTACCAAAAACATGAACATTAATATAAATCAAACTCAAACCAATTGTTGGTATTAAATACTCCCAAGCCCATTTTAAGGCACTGTTAGTCGCTTTCTGCAGTCCGGAAATTTTTCCAATTTGTTCTTCTTTTTTCTTAGCACTAACCTGGGCAATTAAACTGGCCTGATTTTTTTGACCTTGCAATTCTTCTTCTTGCATTATCTCTTGATTCTCCTGTTGTTCTACAGCCATTTGTTCATCCATTTGATTGTTTTGTCTCTGATTTTTTGCGGCCATAAATTTACTTTTATTTTACAACAAAAAGGAAAAAAAGCAAAGTAATTACTATTATTTGTAAAGCCTAAATAGAAATACAATTACCATTACTCAAAAACCTAAATATAAATACAATAACTATTACTTAAAGTCGGAAAAGATTTTTAGCATTATAAGTGGTGGCCTCGGCAATACTTTCAATATCAGAATTACGTATTTCAGCCATTCTTTGCGCAACATATTGAACTAACATTGGTTCATTTCTTTGACCACGATAAGGCTCTGGTGTCATATAAGGACAATCAGTTTCGATCATTATCTTTTCTAGTGGTGCCTTGCGAATAAGATCATCCCACTGCTTACTAAAGGTAATGAGTCCAGTAAAGGAAATATAAAGACCTAAAGAAAAATACTGCCAGGCTAAATCTTCGTTACCGGAAAAACAATGAACCACTCCCCAAGGACGATCTTTGGGAATTAAATCTTTATAATCCTGTTTAAAATCTTTTAGAATAGCCAATAAATCATCGTGAGCCTGACGACAATGAATAATTACTGGCAAATTTAAACGTCTGGCTAATAATAATTGTTGAATAAAAACTTCTTGCTGTTGTTGCTTTAGTAAACGAGGATCTTTTTCTGGGTTAAGATGGTAATAATCCAAACCAATTTCTCCAATAGCCACGACCTTAGGAAATTTAGCTAGTTTTTCATAATTATCATAACTAAATTCCTCAGCTCGACTAACAAATTTATAATCACCGCTATCATCTTCAACTAAGGCCTCTTCTAAATGTATCGGATGCATACCAACAGCCGCATAAACGCCACGATCATAACGGTTGGCATAATTCAAGGCACGATTAGAGGTTTTAAATTCCGAACCAACTAAAATCATCCAGACACTATTATCTAGGGCATAACGAATAACTGAATCGGCATCATCTTTAAAGGCCGCAAAGTTAACATGAGCATGAGTATCTATAAACATAAACAATGTAAAAATAGTAACAAATTTAATAAATTTAACTTTAACCACTACTGCAGTAAAGTCATTCTAATTGTAGCACCTAAATAACAAAAAACAAGGTCTTTAATCCTTGTTTTTTGAATAATAAAATTTATTTAAAACCAATAACATAAACCAATTAACATTCATTTAAGTAACTGATTTTATTAACTAAATAGCCAATTCTTCTAACATTTTCTTTTGTTGTTTGGATAAATGAGTTGGTACTTTAACGGTTACTTCTACAAAATGATCACCTTGACCATGACTATGCAATCTTGGTAGACCTTTTTCTTTTAAACGAAAAACTGTACCAGATTGAGTGCCCTCTGGTATTTTTAAAGTTAATGAACCATGCACTGTTTCAATTTCTACATCACCACCTAAAGCCGCTTTAGTAACGCCGATCTCTACCCTATTTCTAATATCAGCTCCTTCGCGATGAAAACGTTTATCAGGAGTAATTTTAATACGTAAATATAAATCACCCGCTGGAGCACCTTTCATTCCAGCCTCACCCTGACCACTCAAACGAATAGCTTCACCATTATCAATACCGGCTGGAATTTTGATTTTTAAACGCACTTCGTCCTTAACCACTCCAACTCCAGAACATTCATGGCATTTCTTGGAAAAAATTTTTCCTTCACCGCCACAATCTGGACAAGCGCTTTGTACTTGCATACTGCCAAACATCGATCTTTGTACTCTAAAAACGTAACCCTGTCCTTGGCAAGTCCGACAATTTTCTACTTTACTTCCTGGCTCAGCGCCCTGACCATGACAATGATGGCAAGTAACTTTTTTATTTAATTTAATTTCTTTTTCCGTACCAAAAACTGCTTCTAAAAAATCAATTGATATTCCCATTTCTAAATCATGTCCGCGTTCTTTTTGTCGAGAACCAGAGCGACCGGAACGACCTGAAGAAAAACCAAACATGTCACCAAAACCGCTTAAGATATCACCCAAATCATCCATATTAATATTGCCCTGACTAAAACCTTCAAAACCAGAAAAACCATTAGCGCCACCAGCTTGACCATGCTGAAAACTTGATCCAAATTGGTCGTATTGACGACGTTTTTCGGCATTACCTAAAACCTGATAGGCTTCGTTTATTTCTTTAAATTTAGCATCGTTTCCTCCTTTGTCAGGATGATGTTGATGAGCTAATTTTCGAAAAGCACTTTTTATTTCATCTGGGGTGGCTGTTTTCGAAACACCCAAAACACTATAATAATCTTTAGACATAAATAATAATTTTCCTTTTTATAATTTTCCTTTTTTTTCAAAATAATAATTTTCTTTTCAATCAAGCACCCTTGTAGATTTTACAAGGGTGCTTTATAAAGAGAAAATAATTTATTTAACCACTTCTCCTTCAACTGGTTCACCATCTTTCTTTTCTCCCGAATCAGCTCCTTCAGTTTCTTTGGTTCCAGTCTGAGCTTCACCAGTACTAGGATTAGGGTTCTGTTGATACATAGAAGCACCAATGCGTTGAGCTACTGTATTTACTTCTTCCATTTTCTTTTTCATTTCTTCATATTGATCAGAATCTTTTATTTTCTTTAAAACTTCAGTCTTTTCTTCTAATTCTTTTTTATCTTCCGGCTTCATTTTATCAGCTGATTCTTTAATCATTTTTTCAACTGTAAAGACGACTGCATCAGCTTGATTTTTTATTTCTATGTTTTCTTTTTTCTTTTTATCTTCCTCAGCGTGCATTTCAGCTTCCTTTTTCATTTTTTCAATTTCTTCTTTTGATAAACCAGAAGAAGCAGTAATGGTAATATTTTGCTGTTTATTAGTAGCTTTATCTGTAGCACTAACATTTAAAATACCATTAGCATCAATATCAAATTTAACTTCTACTTGAGGAACGCCACGAGGAGCAGAAGGAATACCATCTAAAATAAAACGACCTAAAGTTTTATTATCTGAAGCCATTGGTCTTTCTCCTTGAACCACATGAATTTCTACACTAGTCTGACCATCAGCAGCGGTAGAAAAAATTTGAGACTTAGAAGTTGGAATAGTAGTATTTTTTTCAATTACCGGAGTAGCTACACCGCCCAAAGTTTCAATGCCTAAAGTTAAAGGGGTAACATCTAATAATAAAACGTCCTTTACTTCACCTTGTAGAACACCAGCTTGAACAGCAGCACCCAAGGCCACTACTTCATCCGGATTAACAGTTAAGTTTGGCTCTTTACCAAAAAACTCTTTAACTTTTTGTAAAACTAAAGGCATTCTGGTCATACCGCCAACCATCAACACTTCATTAATTTCATTCAAGCTAAAACCAGAATCTTTTAAAGCCTGGCGACAAGGGGCAATAGTCTTTTCTACTAAATCAACCACTAAAGATTCTAATTTAGCGCGACTCATTTTCATTACTAAATGTTTTGGTCCGTTAGCATCGGTGGTAATAAAAGGTTGATTAATTTCAGTTTCAGTGGTAGTAGATAATTCAATTTTAGCTTTTTCAGCTGCTTCTTTAATTCTTTGTAAAGCTAAGGTATCTTTAGACAAATCAATTCCTTGATCTTTTTTAAATTCAGAAATTATCCAATCGATAATACGCTTATCAAAATCCTCACCTCCTAAATGAGTATCGCCATTAGTAGCTTTTACTTCAACCGTATCTTCGGAAATGTCTAAAATAGAAACATCAAAAGTACCACCACCCAAATCGTAAACCGCAATCTTCTGTCCCTTCTTTTTATCAAAACCATAAGCTAAGGCGGCGGCAGTTGGTTCATTAATTATTCTTTTTACTTCTAAACCAGCAATTCTACCGGCATCCTTAGTGGCCTGACGTTGTGAATCATCAAAATAAGCTGGCACAGTAATAATTGCTTCAGTTATTTTTTCTCCCAATTTAGCTTCAGCATCAGCTTTTAATTTTGCCAAAACCATAGCGGATATTTCTTGTGGGGTATATTCTTGTTCACCCATTTTAACTTTTACACCTTCACCGCTCTGGATAATCTTGTAAGGCATAGTACTTAAATCACGTTGCACTTCTTCATCATTAAAATGACGACCAATTAAACGCTTTACCGCATAAATAGTATTTTCTGGGTTAGTTACTGCTTGTCTCTTAGAAGTTTGACCAACTAAACGTTCACCGCTTTTAGAAGCAGCAATAACTGAAGGAGTAGTACGGTTACCTTCGATATTTTCTAAAATTTTTGGTTGACCACCTTCCATAATTGCCATAGCGGAGTTAGTGGTTCCCAAATCAATACCTAAAATCTTTGCCATATTTTTTGTTTATTTATTTAAACTTTAATTATTAATTAATTTTTTATCATTTTAATTATTATAAACTGTGAATCTGGGCCCGGTGTGGTCACGAGTCCATACTTAACAAATGAGATTCTGGAGTTCAATTCTCCGCGGGTCCACAGATTGACTCTTATGGTTAATCTTGCTACAGTAATAGCGTTAAGTATGGATTTAAATGACCGCATTTTAAAAACCTTTTCCTCGTGAAGAGGTTTTTTATTTGCTCTTCTTACTTTCAATTTTAATAGTTTTGGGTTTAGTCTCTGGAGCTTTGGGAATACTAATTTTTAATACTCCGTCTTCAGTAATAGCCCTAGCTTTATCTCCTAAAACATGGGCCGGAAGAGGGATACTGCGATAAAAACTACCTCTTCTTATTTCTTTGCGATAATAATTTTTTTCTTCAACTTCGCTTTTCTTTTCACTTTCTCCTTTAATTGAAAGTGTGTCATTTTCAATAGAAATAGTTACTTTTTCTGGATCAATACCGGCTAACTGAGTTTCTACAATAACCGCCTCTTTATCTTCATACATATCTATTGCGGGCGTAAATCCTAAATGATTATTATTATCTCGAGAAACCAAATTGGAAAACATTTGCTCCATGTCATCAAAAGAGTTGCCTTCCAAAAATGGAGTCCATTTTATTAATGACATAATTTTATTTTCCTTGTAGTAAAACAACATTCTAAGAAAGTGTGATAGCTACAAAGATTCTAATTAAAATTTTAATTATTATTCAGTATTATTCGGTATTATTATTCGTTCTAGTTTTTTATCTCATCTTCTGCTTTACCTTCTGTTTTTTCTTCTAAAATTACTTTTGCCGGAATAATTACTTTATTATTTAATTTATAACCAGCCCTAGCCTCCTTAGTAACAATCTCTCCTTGACCACTAATAGCCTCCATAGTACTAGGATCAAATTTTTCACCAATAGTCTTAATTTCAAGAACTCCTCGCTCCTCCATAATTCTTTTAAATTCCTGTAAAACATATTTCACTCCCTCCACCCAAGGATTTTTGGTTTCGACTTCGCTTAAATTAGCAATTGATAATTTTAAATTATCGTAAACTGGGATAATTTCTTCCAAAAAACTAGCTAAAACATATTTATAAAATTCTTCTTTTTCTTTAGTATTTTGTTTAAGTAAATTTTGATAATCTGCCAAAGCTCTTAAATATTGATCTTTATAGTCTTCTTCCTTTTCTTCACGTAATAAGGCAAAACGCGGTTTTTTTTCATTATTTTCTTCAATAATTTCGGTAAACTCTGCTAAACTTCTTATCCAAATAGGATGATCTTCATACAACCCCTCATAAACAACCTTATCTTCTTGAGTCTCAGAGTCTTTTACTAAACGTAATATTTTATATTCTTTACCTTTGTAATGTTGATAAATTCCATTAACTTTAATTTCTTGATTATTTTGCAATTCTTCATTCATAAATTTTTAAATCTTATATTCTTTTAATCTAAATTTAAATTTAATTAATTATAGTCTATTTTATTAAGCTACTCTCTCTTGTTTTATTATTTATTTATTTTATTTTTTATTTTATCTTATTTTTCTTCCAAACATTTTTTAATATATTCAGCTAAAGCAATATTCTTCTCATAGTCCATACGTAAAGGACCCAAAATACCAAACATACTAGGATGACTAGAGCGGCGATATTTTAAGAGAATAGTACTGCAAAAATCACCAAAATGACTAGTGGTTCCGACTTCTACTTTTAAACCGTCGCGTTCTCTATCAAAAATTTCTGACACAATATCATCTAAACGATCAATAATAGCCGAAATATTATAAATTAAATTTTCTTGCTTAAACTCAGGTTGATGTAATAAGTTGTAGACACCGGTATAATATAAATTATGTTTAGAAAAAGCCCAAAAAACAGCATTATCAGATAATTTAGCTAAAAGCTTAGCTACCTGCTTTAAAACTGCTTCATCATTTTCCTCTTCACCTTTAAGATTCTTTACCAATTCTTTAATCGCTTTTCGTTCTTCATCTTTTAAGGTTACGGGTTTAATTTCTGCTAAATATAAACTGTAAGCCTTTTCTGTTGGAACTCTACCAGCCGAAGTATGAGGCTGAAAAATATAATTTTCATCTTCTAAAACAGTTAGGTCATTTCTGACAGTCGCCGGGGAAGCTTTAATTTTATATTTTTCTACTAAAACACCAGAACTAACCGGTACTGCCGTTTTAATATACTCTTTTATTAAAGCCTTTAAAATTGTTTTTTTGCGTTCGTCTAAAGCCATAAATTATTTAACTTATTTTTTATTATAGCATAGTTAGCACTCATGTCAATAGAGTGCTAATCAAGTATTTTATTGACAAATAAATTAGAGAGATTTATTATACAAAAATAAGTTAAATTTTGTTTTCTTTTGTTCAATTAAAATTTAAAAAAATGACAGAACTACAGGAAATCACAGAGAATTTTTTCAGCAATCCCAGATTAAGAATTATGATGCGTCACGAAACTATTAGAAAGTCTTGTATAACGGAATTTATAAATAAGTTAGAAAACAGTCAAGTCACTCACCAAGAAAAGATCCAAAGAATAATAGAGGATGCTCTATTTTTTTATAGAGAAAAACAAATTAATACCGATGATAGTGATTTTGATAAACAATTTGACTTTTTATTTTTTCCGCCACAACCCGACGATTCTATGATTTGTTCTGACGCCAACATTACTCTTTTATATGAACTAATGTGGCAAAAGCATAATAATTATGCACCATTAATAGCAAATTACTTCTGGGACACTTTCTTTCAAAATATTTCTTTACCTCACAAGAAAGAATTAATTTTTTATTTTTTTCCATATTTATCTGATGATTATAAAGAAAAATATTATCAGATGATAAAAAGTTTAATGTTAACCTTTAAAGATGATTTCCCTAATGATTTAACTAATATTTTAGAAATGAAAAATCAGGAAGGAATAAGTTATCTTTCATTTCATTACTTAAAGATTTACTAAAACAAAAAGTCTGCCATTGTTTAAAAGAATATTAATGCTTTTTTGGTAATTAAATTTTACACTTAAAAACATTAATAAAAAGGTCATCCGAGCGGTGACCTTTTTTTTATTTTTTTATTAATAAAATTAATAAGCAAATTCCGGCATCAAACCAGAATAATAAAACTCATGAGCCAAACCACCAAACGTATAATTTTCTTCACCAATACTGATAGTCGATCCTCCTACTAAGGGCTCAGCCTTAGGTTTTGATTTAGAGGGGCCAAGATTAAAAATAGTAGCTAAAATTTCTGGACGCTTACCAATATCATAGCCAGCCAATTGCCACTGGTTTATGATTTGCTTTAAAAACAAAGCACCGTAAAGATAGGAATAATAATGTTCCCTACTAGTTAAACGATCATAACGTTCTTTACTAACATCGTTAGTATTAAAATCTAAAACTTTTTCATTTTCCTTGCCTAAATAAAAAGAACTATTAGAATCTTTTAATCCCTTTTCTATTTCTAAAGCTGTTTTTTCCTTAATAGCCATAACACCCCAAGCCATTTTATTAGCATCAGCCAAGATGTTTAAAGGTTTAAAAAATTTTTCAAACAATTCTCTTTGGGTGTGATAAAGGCGTAATTGCTCAACAATTAAAACAGAGACAATTAAGCGTGGTTTAATGCCGACCCTAGCGGCTACTAATTCTAAAACCTCTTTATCTTTTAAAACTGCTTTAGTTATTACTTCCCAATTTTCATCATTCGACCAAGAGAATAAATTAGACCCTTTCTTGTTTTTATATCTATTAAACAAATCTTCTTCTTTATATTTATTAAGCCAGTCTTCTTTGTCTGGATTATTATCTTTATCGGTACAAGCGGTTAATTTATTTTGAAATTCAGGGTTATTTTTTAAACGCAAATCTGCCGTGAACAACATTTCCTCAATTAAACGATGCTGATAATTATTACTAAAAACATTTAAAATATTAACCGCATTAACTGGATAAACAGAACCCAGGGCATCAATCTGACACAATTCGATTTGTTTTATTTTCTGCCATTCTTGTAATTGCTGAGAAACTCCACTTAAATTTTTTAATTGTTCTGAAATTTCAGTTAATTTCATTTTTTCTAACTCTTCTTCGGACCAAGTTTTTTTTGATTCTAACTTCTCAGGATCAACTTGGCTTAATCCGCCAGCCTGACGCTCCATCTCATTATAATAATTTTGATAAAAATTATTATTTTTATCAATCTCGCCTTTAGTATTAGTTAAATTAAAACGAACTGCAAAAAAGGCGCCACCCCAAACTAAAATCAACAGTAAACAAATAAGGAAAACGGTTTTAATTATAAAACGCCAATGTCTCTGACTCATAATATTGAAAGTTTTTAACCACTATCTTGGTTTATAACATTAAAAAAACTTAATTCTTACGATTTATAACACTAAAAATAATTT
>JALOQQ010000111.1 GCA_025453315.1 Planctomycetota bacterium | reverse complement strand
TGTTATGTTTATGGGAATTCATCCTGGAGTACTAAAACAAATATCTAGACCGGATTTAGCAATAGCAGGAATTCAAGAATTACAAACATATGAAACCGGAATTGAGACTTTTCAAATAGATGGTGGTGTAAATAATAAAACAGCAAAACAATTGTTTGATGCTGGATTTAATTATTTTATTTGTGGAACTTCTACAATATTCAATAAAGTAAATCCTTTAATGTCAATATCAGAAAAAAGATCATTAATTTTTAACAATATTAGATTATTCGAGGATGCTTTACAAAATGAAGAATAAAAATTATAAAGTTGTAATTCCTTCAGCAGGTATAGGATCTAGAGTTGGCCCATACACAAAATTTCTAAATAAGTCTTTAATTACAGTTGGAAATAAACCTGTTATTTCACATATTATAGATAAATTTGATCCTAGTATTGAAATAATTATTTTATTAGGATATAAAGGAGATCATATTCGCCAAGTAGTAACTGCAATCTATCCAGACAGAAAATTCAATTTTGTTATAGTAGATCGTTTTGAAGGAGAAGGTTCTGGATTAGGTTATTCATTACAGTGCGCAAAAAATGAATTACAATCTCCATTTATTTTTATCTCAAATGATACTTTAATATCTGATAAAAATATAGATCTTGATCCTAATATATTTGGCAATTGGTTAGGATATGTAAATAGATTAGATTATGAAAAATCGAATAACAATTTTAATATTTCTGAATATAGGACAATAGAAAAAGAAGATGCTATTGTTACAAAAATAAATCCAAAAGGTATAAAAACTGACAACATATATATTGGACTATGTGGTGTTTTAGATTATAAAAAGTTTTGGAAAACAATGGACGATGGGCTTTCTATTGATGCTGGGGAGTCGTTTGGACTAAAATCATTAAATGATATAAAAGCAATATCATTTGAAACATCATGGATGGATATTGGTAATCTAGAATTATTAGAACAAACAAAAAATAAATTTTTAGATCCTGAGTATAATATTTTAGAAAAAGAAAACGAAGCTATTTGGTTTATTAAAGATAGAGTTATTAAATTTTCAACAGATGAATCCTTTATTGCTGGTAGATGTAAAAGAATCCAGAATTTTGAGGAAAATAAAAACCTTTTTCCTACTATAACCCATCAGGATAAAAATCTTTATGTTTATACAAAAGAGGATGGCAAAGTTTTATCTGATATTTTGACTATTCCTAGATTTAAAAAATTGTTTAGAACAATGAATAATATTTGGGATAAAAAAGTTGACCTAATAACTTGGTCTAAAAATATAGAATTTTTTGAAGATATATTAATAAATTTTTATAAAATCAAAACATATCAAAGAATAGAAGATTTTTTTTCAAGATTTGAATTTGTAGATGATTCTAATATTATTAATGGAATTTTAATTCCGCCAGTTGAAAAATTATTAGAACAAGTTGACTGGGACTTTTTGTGTAGACATAAAATTTCATTTGGACATTATCACGGCGACTTTCATAATGAAAATATTCTTTTCAATGATAAAGATGAATTAAAATTGTTAGATTGGAGACAAAATTTTGGTAGATCTGATAATTTAGAATTTGGTGATATTTATTATGATTTTGCTAAATTTTATCATGGATTACTTGTTCCACATTATTCTATTAAACACAGTCTTTTTAAAATAGAATCACATAGTAATGATGAAATCTTTATTGATATTTTTATACCATACCGATTTGTAGAAATAGAAGAAGAATTTTTAAATTGGATTGAAAAAAATGGATATAGTATAAAAAAGACAAAAATATTAACTGCATTAATCTATTTAAATATTGCTGGTTTACATGAATATCCATATTCTTTATTTCTTTTCTATCTAGGCAAATATTTATTAAACAAATGGTTATGGGCAAACACATGAATATATTAATTGGAAAATATGGCAGATCAATCTTTTTTGATGAAAAAAATTGGAGCATCTATGCAGGTGATGATGAGGCACCTATTCTTTATACAAAATTAGCAAAACAATATCCACAACATACATTCTATTTAATTGGAAAGTCTGATATTAAAAAAATAAAAAATAGCTTTAAGAAAAATGAACACTTAGCATTTTCATTTTTTGAGAACGAAATACCTACTTCATCCTTTAATGATCTAATACCAAATAATATTATAAATTTGTTTGATGACTATTTGCCAGATAAACATGGTTACGCTCATAATTATCTAGAAGAAAAAATAAAAAACGAAAATCTTAAATTTGACTGTGGGATAATTTTTGCAGGACCAGCGCCGTATGTAGGCATTCCAGATAAAGATATTCAAAAATTAGATGGAACAAAAGCTGAATGTCTTGAAATGTTTATTAAATATTATGCCAACATAATTCATGTATTAAACATAACAGGAACACCATATTTTAATATTGTTACTGATCCTAGATATGTACCAATTCATTCTAGAGATGTTTATAATGATGAAAAATTTATACTAAGCCAAATTAATACGAAATTTGAAAATAAAAAAAGAATTAGTGGATATGGAGAATTATCATCACTTGAAAATCTTAGAAATGTCACTCAAACATTTGAATATGCTGGAGTTGAAACTATTTTTATGATGCCTTCCGTGTCGTTTTCTTACCTTTCATCGAAGTTGATTAAAGAAGCAGCTAGTCTTGGAGCAAATTTAAAA
>JALOQQ010000003.1 GCA_025453315.1 Planctomycetota bacterium | reverse complement strand
ACTCTGTATCCAGCCCCAGTCGGTACCGCCAGCATCGCCACCTTTAATATTCATAAAGTAATATTGTTTTGGACTATTTATTCCATCGGTATTTTTTGTATCTACCGTGACCAAAACTAATTTTCCATTAGAAGATAAAGTAGTTGATTGTAGTTGCCAACCATTAAAATCACCAGCAAAATAATATTTAGTAGTGGCTTTAGTTAAATACAATTTAGGAAAACCTAGGTTATATCTTATTAAACCATTGCCTAAATCCGAGGTGGATAAGAGAACGATCTCGGTACTATCGGCACCAGGAATTATTACGGTTGTGTCGGTTGTGTCGTTAGGTAATTTTACGTAAAACATTATTGAACCATGAACTTTAGTGCGCGTATTACTGATTGTGACGTTAAAGATATATTTACCAGAACTGGTAAATTTATAATCTTTAATTTCTTGCCCTAAAATTTTTATGGAATCTTTAATTTTTACAGAATCCTTGCTTGGTTTCCAGATAAATGAATCCGGATTGTAAACATTATTTTCAACTCGAATAGTTATAAGCGAGTCTTTATAAGTTTCGCCACCAATTGCTTCTTTACCTTCGATCATAAATTTTAATTTAGCTAGATCATAGTCGCCATACTCTGAGGTAGTTTCTGTGTCCAGGTCCTTTTCACAAGACCAAATAAATAATGCCATAATGGCAAAAACGGGGATTAATAATCCCGCAAGAGAACTTTTCTTTTTCATTGTTGTTCGGTATTAATTATTACTTTGTTTACTTTCATTTCTGATTTTCTAAAATATCTGAAAATTGCGTGGATGATATGTTTGGGAAGCACTTACGTACTTTTATTATATAGAGTTGTTGAATGAACATTATAAAATCTAGACATCTTAACAAATATAGCTTACTTTTGTCAAGGGGTAGTAGTTTATTTTTTATTAATCTAGTTTGTTTTAAACTAATAAATAATAGATATTTGACAATATTGTTGATAAGTTGTGGAAAAAGCGTTTATAAGTAGTGTTATTTAATAGGTGCAAATAACAGGGGAAGATAGTATAATATTAACTCTAAGGATAAAAAGCTTATATTTATTGATTTTTATTAGATATTTGTTTATCTTTTTGTTTGTTTTGGATAAGCTTGGTGACGGTATTGACAAATGTTTTACTGCGTGATATAGTTATAAGTCATTTAAAAAACAAAAAAGACAAAATAAAAAGGCCAATTGAAATGGGTCAGGCACGACAAGCATGGGGATTTTCTGTCTAGGGTTTTAGGGCCGACAGAAGGACATAAAAAATTATGTTTTTCTGTTGGCTCAGAAATGCCTAGAGGGAACTTCTTGCCTACCCATTTGAGTTGGTCTTTTTTGTTTCTCGAAATCAGTTTATTCTAAATCAAGTAAGAATAGAAAACAGGTTTGTTTTATTTTTAAATTTTGAATTTTGCTTTAACCTCGTAAACCATTAAATAATTATTATTCTAATTAGCTGGCGTCGTAGTCGGTATTTCTAAACTTGGCGTAATAAGTTCATTAGTAGTTAAATTATTTGTATTAACATTTTCAGAAGCGCTAGAGCTTGTTTTGTTGTTTATTGATGGATTGTCGGTTTTTTTATTTTGTTCAGTGATAGGGCTAGTTTCATTAGTAGTCTCTCCAGTAGATTTACTCTCATCCGGATTGGATAGTTTTTCTACGCCAATTAAACAAACTGCTTGCCAAGGAACATAATGAGACTTAAATCTGTTTTCTTTTATTTCGCTGGTTCCGTCAGTTTTTTGGTAAGTTACCTTATAATCAAAATAAGCATCAGCACCGTTATGAGAACTCTCGGTGCATTTTTTTTGGCCAACCGGTAAATCTAAAGTTTCCACTATTTTTGTTTCCCCGGGTTTAACAATATTGTAAACAGTTGGTTTGCTTATTTCTACTGCTCTATTATCTTTAGTACCCCAAAAATCAAAATAAATATCATCCCCGTTAATACGAGTTTGGATTAAAACGTAATTAGCAGTGTCATTAATAAAACGCATGTCTGGCCAAGGATCGTAAACAGCCGCATCCGTACCAGCTGGTTCATAATAAACGACGCGATATGAATGATTTTGTCTAGCCGTAATTGGTAAACCGCTTTGTAGGGCAGTGCGAAATAAAGTAGTGGCAACTTGACACAAACCTCCGCCAAATTCGGGAATGGTTTTATTTTGTTTTATTACTAATTCTGGTAAATAGCCGGTTGAAGCATCAACTTTACCAAGAGCCTTAACTAGAGAAAATTCGGCACCCGGTTTTATTAATAAGCCATTAATAGCATTGGCGCCAGTTTTAATATTATGACGACGATTTTTAGGAGAGCCTTTAAAATTAGACTGACCAGTACCAATAATTTCTGTTAGTCCCATATTCTTAATATTTTCGTCATCCGTGCTTTTAATTTCTTCGGTAATCAGAGTAATTTCTGTTTTTCCTTGACTAAACCATTCTTCGTTTATGGTAGTAATAATTTTATCTGGATTTAATTTCCAACCGCTTTGACCAACTTGAAAACTGGAAATTCGACTTCCATCTATTTGAAGTTTAGGAATAAGCGGCTCTTTATCTACTTCCGCGGCTATCGTATTAATAAATTTTTTGATATTAGTATCGTTTAAAGTTAAGTCAATAATATTATCTTTTTTTTGTACACCCAACCAGTCGGCTAATTCCGTTTGAGCGACTGGCCATTTTTTTTCTTGATAAGAAAAAGTTAAAGGAGAAAAACTAATAATTCTTTGGGCTTTATCCAAGAGGCCGGTTAAATCTTTTTGATAAAATTGGGGATAGGCTGTCTTAGTTTTTAAAGTAATGGTTGAAAAATCAAGAGTCGCTATTTCTTTTTTTAAATCACTAATAGCTTTATCTTGATCAATTATTTTACCCAAACTTTCTGTTTTAATTGTTAGAGGTGATTCTAAATTGCCAGTACTTTTTAAGGTAGCGTCTTGGGCTGGAATTTCTAAGTCTTGATAGTTTTCGGTCAAAATGCGGCGGATTTCATTCTCATTTATATTATAAGCAAAATCAACTTTAGTTTTAGAGAAAAGAGAAAATAATCTATCTTTTTGTTTCTCTAGCCAGGAACCATCGTGACCAACGGCAAAAGCGGCGTGCAGGCTTAGTTTAGGATTTAAAAAAACTATTTGCGTTTGCGGATCTAGTGTTGGATCACTTTTTACTTCTAGAGAAATTTCTTTATTTTGATAATTAAATTTTAACCCATTTTTATTGGCAGAATTTAATTGTTTATTTATAACTACTTCAGCCTCAGCCAAAGTTTTGTGAGATAAATCTAGGCCGTTAATAGTTACGCCCGGATAAATTTTATCTTTATAAATATTAGAAAAAATAAAAAAAGAGCCGCCCAAACACAATAAAAAAATGGCGACTATAGTTAAAGTTATTTGTAGTTTGGAAAATTTACCTTCGTTCATAAGGCCTTATTATTCGATAGTTAAGAGTTCGTTAATTATGTCTTTAGCGGTTTTACCTTGGGTTTGGTCGCTTAAAGAAAGAAAAATTTCCTGTCCTAAAGACAAAGGTTCAATAAAATAATTTTTAGGAATAGAAAGTATTTGTCCTTTTTCGTCTTTTAAGAAAACTTTGTCATTTTCAATATTTTCAACAATTATTTTTTCTTCATGTGTTAACATACGCTTATTTTCTTTTTACTTTTATAGGATTGGGCTTCTTCTTTTTATTTAAGATAACAGTTAAAACGCCATTTTCTAAAATAGCTTCAATATTTTTGGGATCAACTTCGCTTGGTAAAATAAGAGAGCGAGAAAAAGAACCCCAATGACACTCTTTATATAAATAGTCTTCCTCCTTTATTTTTTCTTTAAATTCTCTTCGTCCCTTAATAGTTAACAAATCATTATGAAGTGAAATGTTTATATCTTGAGGCTTGGCGCCAGCAATAGTAGAACGAATAATTATTTTTTCGCCTTTTTGATAAGCATCAATTAATAATTGGCCGTCATTAAAATTATCCTTAGTTAACCAAGGTTCGTCTTGGTCTTCAATTTCTTGAGCAATAATATGACCGGGACGATTTTTTTTAAAAAAGTTAAGCATAGAGATAAAAATAGAAAGTAAAAATATGTGGGCCCATCCCGACTCGAACGGGAGACCTTTACGATGTCAACGTAACGCTCTAACCAACTGAGCTATGAGCCCGTTTTTCTTCGTGGCAATTATTAAGCAACAACTTGTTTTTAATATATCATATTACTGGAAAATGTAAACCAATAAAGCGGGTATTGACGGGGCGCCGAGCTAAAGATATAGTATTATATCTAGCCGTAATCTTAATTAATTTATAATTAATGAAATTAGCTAGTCTAAAATGATCTTTAAAGTTGAATTTAATAAATTAATCCATGAAGACATTCTCTTTCTCTTCACTGTTATTATGGCCATTTTTTAAAATTAGAAAAAAAGTTTGGCAAAGGACCCCTGAGGGAAGAGCTAAAAATTTTATCCTAGAAAAACTAAAGGAAAAAAATTTCTTCTCTGCTCTAGAAGCTGCTTCGCGAATATCCCAATCCAGCTTTAAATGGCAAAAACGGGTTTTGAAAGAGCATATTGCTTTTTTTAAAAAACAAGTTAAACTGCCAGAAAAGCGTCGCGTCGTTAGTTTCTTAGATATAATAGATATTGAAAAAGGTTTAGAAAAACTACCAGCTAAAGAACAAGTTTCTCTTTACATTTCCCTTACAAAACTTAATTGTTTTTTAAAGGACTATGATAGCGCCGTTGAAAAAGCGCAGAAGGTGCTAGTAATCTCTCCCCGAAAAGGACGTAGGTTAATTTTAAAAATTATTTCTAAGTGTCTTAGCTCCAAACATTTTTATAAGGCTAATAATTTTGCTAAATTTTTACCGCCAAAATATTATTGGCGACAAAAAGTTAAAATAATTAGAAGAGCTAAATGCAGAAAACAATTAGAGGTGGCAGAAAATATTAAATATTCTGTTCCGCCAGAGCATTTAAAGAGTTAAACAAATGTTTACTAAAAAACAAAAAAACGGTTCACCATAACCGTTTCTTTTTTTTCTGTGGGTGTAGATGGACTTGAACCATCGACCCCCGCCTTATAAGGGCGGTGCTCTAACCAGCTGAGCTATACACCCCAAATTTTAATTACTAATTTTTAGTAATTTAGTAATAGTATTTGGTTGATTTTGTCAGTAACTTTAGATAATCTATCATTATTCAGTGATTTTATCAAGTTTGGCTTTTAGCTTAGTGATTATTTCTTCTTCGCTAGTTTGTAAATTTTTTGCTAAATTTATTTGTGCTAATTTTTGTGTGCCAAGTGGTTGATATTCTTTTAAGACATCTAAGAGATTAATATTTTTTAGAGAATAAATTTTTATTTTAGTATTATTTGGTTCATTTGTTTCAGTTTGATCAATGTTAGTTTGGCCAATAAAAATTACGATAACTTTCGCTTGGGGCAAGTTAATAATAAGCTCATCAACAATATCATTTAAATCTTCTTCGGTGGAATTAGTATCTTTAAAATCTTGCTTATCTAATAGTGACCAAATTATTTTGCCACTATTTTCTTGGCGCATTTTTTCTAAAACTCGACCCCAGAGTTTAAGAGCACTAAAACTTCTTGAACGATAAAGTTTATGAACGATTTCTTCGCGGCGTGCACCCAAAGAAATTAATTTGGAGGTAGTGAGTAGGGTATGGGGAGTAAGATTGGCCGTTTTAAAGTTCTTGGTTTTATGAATAATTCCAGCTAAAAGACAGGTCGCAATATTTTCATCAATTAAATCGTTCTGATGATTTTTAAAGAGGTAATACAGAATTTCTGAAGTAGAGACAGCGTTTAAGTCAATAAAATTAATTTGACCAAATTCTTCATTGCTAGAATGATAGTCAATATTAATAATTGAAGTTTTATAAAAAAATTCTATGTGATTATCATAAATATTACCCAGAGATTCTAGATCCGGCGTATCTAAGACAATAATTAAGTCATATTTAAAACCACTGGAAGAAGAACTAATATCTTCGTGGGTAAACCAACCGTATTCCGGAGAAATTATAAAATTAAGAACATTGTTTTCAACTGTGTATTTGATTTGATTTATTTTTGCCTTACTGATATCTATCGAAACAATAAATTTACGCAAATTTTTTAAGGAATCTTTTATGTCAGAAAAAGAGGGGAGAAAAGAAAAAGATTTTATAGAATTAACATCAGTACTGAAGCCTTCAATTTTTTGTGCTATTACCTCAACATCTTTCCCCATTTTTTTTAAAAGTAAATAAAAAGACAAAGCGCTAGCTACAGCATCGCCATTCCAATCCATCGGAAAACTAATAAGAATATGTTCCGACTTTTCTATTTGTTTAAAAATTTGTTCTTCATTAGTAAGCATGATTAATATTTCTAAAACGCCTAAAACGGCGCAAGGTTTAATTGCTAACCTATTACTATATACTTTCTTTGTTCTGACGTCAAGCAAAAACCCTTGATTTTATTGGCTTTTTATGATGTTTTGGTTGCTCATTTTGCTAATACATATTATAATATTGATAAGATTTAATAAGATTTTATTATCTAAACATGACTTTGAAAAGTTATTTATTAATTATGGTCGGCAGTTCGAGTTTGTGTACGGCCGCCTTACTTTTTATATTTAATTTTGTCAATCCTGATAAGACCAATTGGCTCGGTTTTTTATTATGTTATTTGGCAATTTTTTTATCGGCCAGTGGTTGGTCAGCAGTTATTGGTTTTTTTGTTCGTTTTTTAATTATGAGACAGAAATTATTGTTCCGTGCGGTGCGCGAAGCTTTTCGACAAGCTTTTTTATTAGCTATTTTGGTTAGTAGCACTCTTTTCTTATTAGCTCGAGATTTGTTTTCTTGGTTAAATGTCGCTCTTTTAATATTGGCCATAGCTTTATTGGAATTATTCCTTTCTAGCCTACAGCCAAGACGCCCGGAAGAGGTTAGTGAAATTAATATGGAAGGGTAATATAATTAATAGAGTATTTAGTAAAATAACAAGAGACATTAGCAAAAGAATAAAGTTAATAGTATCTGAAATAAAAATTTGAATATATTTATATGAAACTAGAATTACAAAAATTAAAAAATGAATTTTTAGAAAATTTAGAAAAAGCTACTGATAGTAATGTTTTGCGTGATTTGGAATTAAAATACCTGAGTCGTAAGGGTGAATTAAGTCAACTTTTGCGTCGCGTTAAAGAATTAAGTTTAGAAACTAGACGTGAAGTAGGTGAAATGGCTAATATTGTTAAGACCGAACTACAAGAACGTTTTGATCACATGAAAAATTTAATAGACGGTAAAGAAACTCAAGGTAAAAAAATTGACATTACTTTACCGGGAATTAAAAAACCGCTCGGCCATTTTCACCCTACCACTTTAGTAGAGAGGGAATTAGAGGATTTATTTGCTTCTTTGGGTTTTATGGTTTGTGATGGTCCGGAATTAGAAAGCGATTATTATAATTTTACGGCTCTTAATTTTCCTAAGAATCATCCGGCTCGCGAAATGCAGGATACCTTTTTTATTGATAAGAAAAATGCCCAAGGAGAATACGATTTAATTATGCGCACCCAAACCTCCCCAGTACAAATTAGAGCAATGAAACAGTTCGGTGCTCCTTTAAGAGCTATTGTTCCGGGACAATGTTTTCGTAGTGAAGCCACTGATGCTCGTCATGAGCATAGTTTTTATCAATTAGAAGGATTAATGATTGATAAGAATATTAGTTTTGCTGATTTAAAAGGAGTGTTATTAGCAGTTTTAAGAAAATTGTATGGTCCAGAAACACAATTAAGAATGCGTCCTAAGCATTATCCTTTTGTGGAACCAGGTAGTAATGGTGAGTGCACTTGTTTTTTATGCAAGGGTAAAGGTTGTCGTGTTTGTAAATATAGCGGTTGGTTAGAAATTTTAGGTTGTGGTTCTATTCATCCTAATGTTCTTCGTGCTGGTGGTATTGATCCAACTGAATACACTGGCTTTGCCTTTGGTTTTGGTTTAGATCGTTTAGTAATGTTGAAATATAATATTGATGACGTTCGCCTTTTCCATAGTGGTGATTTAAGATTTTTAGAGCAGTTTTAATTTTAAAATAGTGGTATTAGGAATAAATTTATTTCTAAAATATCTTCTCAGCTTTAATTAAAAATAATTTATTATATATGTATCTTTCTATTAATTGGTTAAAGGATTTTGTAAAAATTCCAGAACAAGTTAGTCCGCAAGAGATAGCTTCACGTCTCAATCAGCACACGGTTGAAGTAGAAAAAACTATTATTCAAGATCAGCAATTTGCTCAAGTAGTAATCGGTAAGGTTTTAACTGTTAAAAAACATCCTAATGCTGATCGTTTGCGCGTTACAACCGTTGATGTTGGCAAGGAAGAATTAACTATTGTTTGTGGCGCACCTAATGTTGCTGAAGGGCAATTTGTCGCCGTAGCTTTAGTGGGTGCTACTTTGCCCAATGGTTTAGTGATAAAAGAGGCTGAAATCAGAGGAGAAAAATCTTATGGCATGATTTGTGCTGAAGATGAATTAGGTTTAGGAACTAATCACGAAGGTATTATGGTTTTAGATAAGCGCGCCAAGATTGGTTCTGGTTTAGCTGATTATTTAGGAATGAATGACGCCATTATGGAGGTTGATAACAAATCATTATCTAATCGTCCGGATTTATGGGGGCATTATGGTTTGGCACGAGAGTTAAGTGTTTTGTTTAATGTAGAATTAAATGAATATAAACCTAAAGAAATAAAAAGTGAAGGTCAGGAAAAAATTAAAATAGAAGTTCAGGATGAAAAAGCTTGTCCGCGCTATATGGCGGTCATGATTAAAAATATTAAAATTGCTCCTTCGCCTCAGTGGTTACAAGATAGGTTATTAGCTCTTGGTTCTCGTCCGATAAATAATATTGTTGACATCACTAATTATGTCATGCTGGAAAGCGGTCAACCTCTCCATGCTTTTGATGCTCGTAAGGTTGATAAAATTGGCGTTCGTTTAGCTAAGAACGGCGAGAAGATTATCACTCTCGATGATAAAGAAAGAATTCTTACTCATCAAGATATTGTTATTGTTGATAGTGAGGGGCCAATTGCTTTAGCTGGTGTGATGGGAGGAAAAAACAGTGAAGTAGATGATGGCACCGTTTCCTTAATTATTGAATCAGCCAATTTTAATTCGGCTGCTATTCGTAAGACCGCTCAACGTTTAGCTTTACGTAGTGAATCCTCTATTCGTTTTGAAAAGAGTTTAGATCCCGAGAACTGCCCTTTGGCCTTAAGAAGAGCGGTTGAATTAATAAAAGAAATTGTCCCCTCAGCTAAAGTTGGTGGCGAGCTTATTGATATAAAGCATTTTTCTCATCATGAGCATAGTATTTCTTTAAGTTTGGCTTGGTTGGAAAAAGTTATTGGTGCTAAAATTCCTGCTGAAAAAGTAATGGAAATATTATATCGTTTAGGCTTTAAGGTTAATTTTACAGAAGTTAAAAAAACAAAATCTTGGCTGGGTTTATTTTCTAGTAAAGAACAGCCAGAAAATTTTATTGTCCAAGTTCCTTCTTGGCGCGCTAAAGACATAAACATCCCTGAAGATTTAGCTGAGGAAATAGCTAGAATTTACGGTTATAATAATATTGATCCCCGAATGCCAGAGATAACCTTAGATACTTTAGTTATTAATCAAGATAAAAGAGTAGAACGTTTAGTAAAAGATATTTTGGTTTTAGAAGAGGCTCTAACTGAAACTCGCAATTATGTTTTTATTAGTGAAGAACAAATTAAAAAATTAGGCGGAAATATTAAAAACTATTTACAAATAGCTAATCCTATCGCCAGCAACCAAAATATTTTACGTCAGGAATTAGCTACCAATCTTTTAGCTAATATTAAAAATAATCAAGCCCAAGGCAATATTGCTTTATTTGAAATTGGTAATATCTTTTTAAATCAAGAAGGAATTTTTGATAAAGAAGGGAATGATGAAGAAAAACTTCCTTATCAGGAAAAAAGATTAGCCTTAGTTTTTTCTAGTGATAATGAAGAAATAGATCGTGTCGCTAAGGGAAGTTTAGAAAATTTGTTTTGGCGTTTAAGTTCTTCTTCAGTAACTTATCAAGAAAATAAGAATATTCCCACTTGGGCCGACAATCGAGAGAGTGCCGGTATTTATGTTAATAATCAATTAATGGGCATTATCGCTGTCGTTTCTAAAAAAACTTTAGAAGCTTTGGGTTTAAAAAAGAAAACTATTGTTATGGAAATTAATTTCTCTCATCTTGTTGATTTAGTTTTAAAAAGTGAAACTAAATATAAGCCCTTGCCAAAATATCCAGCCTTAATTCGTGATTTGGCTTTTGTTTTGAGTAGTGAAATAGTGTATAATGATATTAAGAATGATATTTTAAAGTTCGATCCTTTAATAAAAGAAGTTGATTTATTTGATATTTATCAGGGTAGTAGTTTGGAAGAAGGTAAAAAAAGTTTGGCCTTTCATGTTAGTTATCAAGCCAATGATCATACTTTAACCTCTGAGGAGGTTGATATAGTGGTACAAAAATTATTAAAACATTTAGCCGAAAAATATCAAGCACAAATTAGAAATTTTTAATATAATAAAATTTAATTGTTTTTAGTTATTTTAAGTAGAGTTAAATTTATTTAAATTAAAGTATTACTTGGGATTTTTCCCGAGATAATTCATTTATTAAAAAAATATGTTTGAAACAAGTCGTGACATTCTAAATATTGTTTTATCGGTTTCCGTGGCGGTTTTTACTTTTTTTCTTTGCTGGTCGCTTTATTATGTTGTTGCTAGCTTTCGTGAAATATTTAAGGCTACGAGGGAAGTACAGGAAAGTGTTAAAAAAATTGAAGATTTAATTGATACTATAAAAAATAAAGTTACCGGTGGCTTTTCTAATTTAATGGCTATGGGTGAGGTGATGAAAAGAGTAATGGATTTTGTTAAAGAAAAGAAGAGAGGCATGGATGATCGAAAAAGAGAAAAAGAAGAGAGAAGATATGAGGAAGAAAAAAGATATAATTCTGAAAAACGTGATGCTGACCGAGAGAATGAAGAAAGAGAGGAAAGAGAATAATAAATTTGAAAATATCAAAAAAGAGGCCAAGAGCCTCTTTTTTAGTGGTGCTATATTTGAGTTAAAAATAATTTAGATGTTTCTATGAGTATGGACGTTTTTTTAAAAGTCTTTTTTAGAAGATATTATTTTTTTTCACATTCTTTATTACTGCAAATAATTCCTTTATTTTTATCTTCGATCATAAGTGAGCCGCACTCAGAACATTTTTCGCCATTAGGCCTTGCCCAATAAGCGTTTTTACAATCAGGGTAACGATTACAGGCATAAAAGACGCCGCGTCGACTACGTTTCTGAACAATTTTACCTTGCTGACAAAGTGGACAAGTGATATCAGGAAAATCTTGGTCATTAATATTTTTAATGTTTTTACATTTAGGATAGTCACTGCAACCTAGGAATGGTCCAAAGCGTCCGATTTTAACACTCATTGGCTTGCCGCATTTTTCACAAATTTCACCAGCATATTTTTCTTCTAAGGCTTTAATTTTTTCAGTTTCGGCTTGAGGCCTTTCTTTTTTTTCTAAAGATTTAATATTACGACATTCTGGGAAATTACTACAAGCTAAAAATTTACCATAACGACCGGTTTTTATAATCATTGGTGACTGGCATTTTTCACAAATCTCTTCGGTTTTTTCTTCGGGTACAATATCAGTTCTTTTTACTTCTTCGTATTTGGTAGTTAGATTTTGATGAAAGTCTTGGTAGAAGTCGGAAATTATCGGTTGCCATTTTTTTTCGCCCAGAGCGATGTGATCAAGATTATCTTCCATGGCGGCCGTAAACTCGTAATTAACTATTTTAGCAAAATGTTTAACTAGAAGATCAATAACCGTAAAAGCAATGTCAGTTGGTTTTAAGCGTTTGTCATCATCACGATTAATATAGTTGCGTTCAATAATGGTGGCAATAGTTGGGGCATAAGTAGAAGGGCGACCGATACCGTGTTTTTCTAATTCTTTTACCAAACCAGCATCAGAATAACGAGCTGGTGGTTTAGTAAAATGTTGTTCTTTATTAATTTTAGAGCAAAGTACTTTTTCCCCTTCTTTTAATAAAGGTAATTCAGAGTCAGTATTTTTTTCTGGATAAATTTTTAAAAATCCAGGAAAGCGCATAGTTTGTCCGCTAGCCTGAAAAAGGTAATTATGTTCGCTATTATTTTTTGCATCTATTTCAACCACTGTGGCATCAAAAATTGCTTCTGGCAATTGACTGGCTAAAGCTCTTTGCCAAATAAGTTTATAAAGTCGATAATAATCTTTTTCCACCACATCCTTTAGACTGTCGGGATGACAAAAAATATCGGTTGGTCTAACAGCTTCATGTGCCTCTTGGGCATTTTTGCTTTTGTTTTTAAAATGACGAGCAGAAGCAGTTAAGTATTCTTTACCTAAACTTCCGTTAATATATTCACGAGCACTATTTAAAAAATATTCAGAAAGATTAACGGCGTCGGTTCTCATGTAAGTAATAAGACCAACTTGCCCTTTACCTTTTATTGGTAGACCTTCATATAGTTTTTGAGCTATGGTCATGGTCTTCTTAGCACTGAATCCTAAAAGTCTATTAGCGGTTTGTTGAAGAGTGGAGGTAGTAAAAGGAGCGGGCGGATTTTTGTGTAATTCTTTTTTTTCTATTTTTTTAACCGAATAAGTGGCGGCTTCTAAATTATTAAAAATAAAACTAGCTTCAGTTTCGTTTTTAATAGTTAATTTATTTACTACCTTATTATTGATTTTATATAAATCGGCTTTAAATTCGGAAGAATCGTTTTGGTTATCAGAATTATCAGAAGAGGCCTTTTTATTTTTTAACAAGTCAGCATCTTCTTTTTTAAGTAAAGCAGAAATTTGCCAATATTCTTCATTTTTAAAATTTTGTATTTCGCGTTCACGTTCTACAATTAAACGAACAGCGACGCTTTGTACTCTGCCGGCAGACAAGCCTTTAGCAACTTTTTTCCAGAGAAAGGGAGAAAGCTCATAACCAACTAAGCGATCTAAGATTCTTCTGGCTTGTTGGGCATCAACTAAGTCTTGATTGATAGTACGTGGTGTTTCTAAAGCTTTTAAAATAGCACTCTTAGTAATTTCATGAAAAGTTATTCTTTGAGCATTGTCATTAAGCTTTAAAGCTTCTTTTAAATGCCAGGCAATAGCTTCTCCTTCTCGGTCTTCATCAGAAGCAAGAATAACTGTATCGGATTTACTGGAAAGCTCTTTTAAACGACTAACCACCTTTTTAGCTTTAGTTGGGATAACATATTTAGGTTTGAAATTATTTTCTACTTCGACGCCTAAATCACTTTTCGGTAAATCGCGTATATGACCAAAAGAAGATTCAACCAAATAATTCTTATCTAAGAACTTAGCAATAGTTTTGGCTTTAGTTGGAGATTCCACGATGATTAATTTCATATTAATTCTTATTATTCCTGATAAAAAAAGAGGTGTCAAGGAAAAAATATTTTTAATCATAAAAAAAAGAAGCGTTTTCTTTATTAAAAAAGAAAACGCTTCGGAACTAAAATTGTAAATTCTTATGAAAAAAATGCGGCCTATTGAGTTTTGCCAAGGTTTGGTTTTACCAGAGATCCTGGCTGTCCAACTATTTCATCGGCAGCATCAACCTGTACTTCGCTTACGCCTTTCATATCGGCGACATCTTTTTGTACAGTTTGTAAACTGATACTCATTGCAGTAATAATAGCTGTGTTTTCAGTACAAGTGTTTCTGACTGCTGCTACCTGGCCGGAAATTTTAGCGATTTTTTTTGCCTGTATCGAATCGGTTTTATCCAATTTAACTAATTTTTTATTCAATACCGAATCCTGGTAGGCAATTGTCGCGGCTTTTTTCGCATTGTCCATTTTTAACGTGTCGGCCTGTGCGGTCAAATTTTTGTTTGCTTTACTTTTACTGTAGTTGCCATAGGCGAACCACCCGATAATAACGATTAGCACTGCGCCTATCGCTATATACATTACATTTTTGTTCATTGTCTTAAATTTTAGAAAGTTATACATATTAATTCTGAATTTCGGAATGAGAAAAATAAAAGGTTACTTTTTGGTAAATAGTCTATAAACAGAAATAAGGTCAGTGCCAACGCTATATGACCATGGTGCATTAGAATGCTTTTCAAACATCATAAAGAAAGCGTTGTTGTAATCGAATATGCCATTAAATGCTAAACCAACTTTTCCATTTAAGCCATTTTCATTGTCTTTGGTATAACCATAAACATTTCCAGCTTTACTAACAAAGTCAACTCCACCTATTGGTGATATGCCGATGGTTTCGCCGATTATGGGAAAAGTGAAAATTCTTGTTTCCCAACCAATAGAGAAGTATTTGTTAGATCCGTTATAAACATCCCCGGTAACACCAGTAATTTCCTTTTTAGTCTTAATCGGTGTTTGGAAGGCGATGTTAATAGCATTATAATACAACAACCAACCTTTTGGATTTAGTCGTTTAAAATAGAATGCTGAAACGAAATTACGCTGATACTTTTGAGTTTCGGTATTACTTGGATCTTCTGAAACCACTTCATTAGTAGCTTGGTCGATCTTTTGTACTACATACCTCTCTTTACCATCGTAACGTTGTTCCATAATACCTGCTTTTAAACCAAACAAGCCAGCTTTAAAAAGAATGCGAGTTTGCAGATTGAGTTCGTACTGCTTGCCAGTATAAGCGGCAAATGCTACGGTGTCGGAACTAAAAGGTTTTTTGCCTTCTTTGTAAAGGTCACCACCGAAACCAAGGCCTATTTGAAATTTGTTGCCAAAAAATATTTCAGCATTACCGCCATTGTGGTACTGGTATTTGCTTAAATCGTTTTCTGACATAGCGACATTTCCAGTATATGAGATACTGTACTTGCTCGGTTTCTGTTGAGCGTTTACGTAATTGCTGACTGTTAACGTAATAGTTAAAAGAAACAGCGGAACAATCTTTTTTTTCATCGTTAAAGGTATTAAATTATTAATTTATTTTCTGATTTTCTGAATATCTAAAAAATGTGAGTATATATGGTGTATTGAATTTTAAATAACAAAAAATTTTAAGTTCTTGATGACAAAATATTACATTACAAGAACATCCCATTCTAACAAAATTGTCATGATATGTCAATACCTAATGGTTTTATTAGCTAATTTTGGGAGATATTTGTTGGTTTTAGACTAAAAAATAACTATTATTCTTCTTTTTTATAAGGCCTTTTATCTCTAATAGACTTAAAACCGTGTTTAATTGAGAGTTGCTATAATTAGATAACTTACTCAAATCAATAAAAGGTTTAGAGCCATTTTGCAATAAGAAATAAATATTTCTTTCAATTTCACTTAATTGCTTTATTGATAAATCAGATTGGAATATTTTATTCTTTAATGCTTTAATTTTTAAATTTTTTAAAAGTTGCTCTGATGAACTAATTGCTATGGCACCATTTTCTAGTAATTGATTGTTGCCAAGTTGTGAACTGGAAAAAATATTTCCCGGGATGGTAAAAATTAGTTTTTCTTCTTTTCGCGCTTGAGTAGCGGTAATAAGAGATCCGGATTTTATTCCAGCTTCTATTACAAAAATGGCTGTGCTAAGAGCGGCGATAAGATAATTGCGTTCAGGAAAATTTTTCTTTTCTGGTTTAGCGAGCGGAGAAAATTGTGAAATAATTCCCCCTCCACTGGCAATAATTTTTTCGGCTAAATATTTATGTTCACGAGGATAAATGTTTTCGGTTAATAATCCGGAGCCAATAACGGCCAAAGTATAACCATTATATTGTAAAGCTTTTTGATGCGCCAAACCATCAATGCCCAGAGCTAGACCACTAATAATGTTGGTATTATTTATTACCGAAATGTCTATTATTTTATTTAGCGCTGATTCTCCATAAGCAGTATGTTTTCGTGCGCCAATAATGGCTAGATTTTTTTTAGTTTGCGGTGGTAATTCGCCTTTATAAAAAAGAAAAGGATATTTTATTTTAGTGTGGAATAGATTTACGGGCCAAAGCTTATCTTTAGAAAATATTATTTTTATTTTTTCTCTTTCCATACTAGTTAAGATTTTCTCTGGATAGATTTGTTTTTGTTGTTTTTTAAAATAATAGGCTGATTTTTCGGTTATTCCAGCTTGAATTAGCTCACTTATTTCCGCTTGCCAGGCTAAGAGGTAATTTGAAAAGTAGGTTTTTAATTTTCTAAAACTCGCCGGCCCAAAATAGGGAAAAGCGCTTAAGCCCAAGATAGCTAGTAGTTCTTTCTCGTTTTTATTAGTATTTTTATATATTGACATAAATATTTAAAGATGTTAAAATAAGGCGACAATAAATTGGGTTTTAATAATAATTTTCAGCTTTCTGCTTGTCCTTGAGAAAACTGTAAATATATATCTTTCCTCCTTGGTATATATCTAAAGTCTCTTCTCAAGAAACAAGTAGAAAATTGGAAATTATTTTTTCTATAAATTACTATTGTATTTATTTATTGATGAGAAAAAAATAAATAAATTGTAATTATATGATTAGTTTAGCTATCCTTACTTTAATTTTATTTTTTATTCGAAAAAGAAATAATATAAAAGAGACCTCCTATTAAGAGGTCTTTTTTATTAGAGAAACGAGAGAGTAAATTTAATTAAAAATAATTTAATTAGGACGATGTTTTAGATATCTTGGAGATGGAACGGCCGATGTTTACTTAGTATAATTAGATAAGTTTTTTGATTTTAATCTCTTCAGCTAAGTTTAATATTGTTTTTAATTCTTCTTCACGCAATTGTCCTAAAACAAATTTGTCAGTTGGTATTTTGCCTTTTAATTCTGTTTTAATGCCGATTCTTAAACGAGTAAATTTCTGGGTTTTTAAATATTGGATAATTGATTTAATTCCATTGTGTCCGGCTGAGCCAGAATCAGAGGCAATTTTATATTTTCCGAGTTCAATATCAACATCATCATGAATAACCGTTAATAATCCGTTAAGATCGCTGTCTTTTTTAGAAAATAAACCAAGTTTTTTGGGTAACATTTTATAAAAGGACAAAGCCGCTTGAACGCTTTGGCCAGATTCGTTCATAAAAGTTTGTGGCTTAAGAAAAAGAATTTCACCCACCTTATAGCTGAGCGCTTTAAATTTTTTGTTATTTTCCCAAGTCACTGGTCCGAGAATATCGTCTAATAATAAAAATCCGGCATTGTGTCTGGTTTTTTCATATTCTTTTCCCGGATTGCCCAAGGCGACGACAAATTTCATAAATTTAAATAATATTTTTATCGATGAGTAGGTCTTTTATTAAAACTCTTGTTGTTATTTTTTCTTTTTTTAGGATCTTTAGAGCCTTCTTCGCTTTCAGTATTTTTAGTATTGTTTTGTGAAGAATTAATTCCTCTAGCATTGTCCCTATCTTTGGGTAAACCTTTTTTTATTTCAATAGCTACTGGGGTGGCAGTTAAATTAAATTTATTGCGTAATTGATTTTCGATAAAACGAACATAGGAATAGCCTAAAGTATCATTAGCGCCGATACGAATCATAAAATGAGGAGGATTAGTGTAGCTTTGAGTAAGCTCGTAAATATGAGGAGTTTTTAAATATTTTCCTTTGGGTGGTTTGTGTTTGGTGATTATTTTCTTTAAAAATTTATTAAGCACCGAATTGCTAATTTTAGTTTTGCGTTGTTTAGCAATTTGTAAAATTAAAGGGAAGATGCTGTTTATTTTATTTTTACTAAGGGCGGAAACAAAAAGAATCGGCGCCCAAACAGCAAAGGGCAAGCGGCGATTAATTTCTAGAGTCCATTTTTTTACATCATGGTCTTTAATTAAATCCCATTTATTGGCTATAATAATTAAGCTTTTGCGACGCGCAAAAATTTCTTCAACGATTTTAGCATCTTGATGTGGCAGAGTTTGACTGATATCTAAAACCAATAGAGCAATATCAGCTTTTTTCAAAGCGGCTAAAGATTTTTCAATACCATATTTTTCTAAACTCTCTTCTTTGTGGCCATGGCGACTAATTCCGGCAGTATCAATAATAGTAATTTCTTTTCCTTCATAAATTAATTCCGAATCCTGTGGTTCTCTGGTAGTATGAGGAATATTACTAACAATTGCTTTTTCATAACCCAAGAGGGCATTTAATAAAGAAGATTTACCAACATTTGGTTGCCCAATAATACAAACTTTTGGTGCTAGGCTTTCGGTATTTAAATCGGTTGATTTATCTTCATTATCTTCTTCATCATTATCTTCTCCATTCTCGTTATTTTGAATAGCCTTATTTTGTTTTTTGGAAAAGCGGCTGGTTTTAATATTTTTATCAGCGGCTTCGTTTCTATACTCGGCTTTAGTCTTTTTCACTCCCGATTTAATTGGGCTTTTATGACCGGTTAATTTTTCTACAATAGTATCTAATAAATCGCCAGTACCAGATCCGGTAGCTGCTGAAACTGATAAAGGCTCGCCCAATCCTAGTTTATTGAAAATGGCGGCGTTACTACGCCAGGAGCGGCCATCAATTTTATTAACTGTTAAAATGGTTTTCTTTTGATAAATAGGATTTTTTAATAAAAAATTAGCCAATTCTCTATCGGCTTGCAGTAAACCATCGCGTCCATCAACCACAAAAACAACTAAATCGGCTTTTTGAAAATAACCCAAGGCTTGTTTTTGTACTTGGCTGTCTAGATCGCGGCCAGTAATTTTTTTATTAAGATATTTTCGGTCGGCAATTCCCGCTGTATCAACTAAAAGAAAATCAGTATAATTCCAGGACACTTCACCAACATTACTGTCGCGAGTAGTGCCATGGATATGGGAAACTAAGGCCTGTTTTCTTTCTCGCAAACAATTAAAGAGGGTTGACTTACCAACATTGGTGCGGCCGAAAAGAGCCACAATAGGGAGAGAGGACTTCATAATATTATAAGTTACTTAATAATTTTTATCTTGGCAGTCTTCACCCAACACTAGAATAAAATCTGGTCTTTCTATGGCTAAGTTTTGACTAACACTTTCATTGATATAGGAGATTAGCCAATTGGGAAGATTGATAGAGACTTCGGCGTCAGTATTATCTTTTAAAACTTTTAAATCTTCTAATTTTTCACCGTAAGTTAAATCGTAAATAACAGTTTTTTTAACATTACGCTCTTGAGCATTACCGGTTTTAGTAATAGTGAAATTTTGTTTTTGTAAATTAAAGGAAATACGACTAGCTAATTTATTAATATAAGTGCCATTAATAATTTCCACTTTACCATGTTGTTTATTAGACTCTTGTTTGGCTACTATTTCAGCGTTGCCCGCAAAAATATTTTTTACCAAAGTTTGAATTTCGGTGAAGTTTCCGCTACGTGGTTGTAAGATATAAGCACCATCTTCACCCCGACCAGAAGAAAGTAATCCTTTAGGGCCGTCATCCAATACTTTATTAATAATATCTTCTTTGTTAATATCTTTAAACATTTCCCAAATGCGCAAACCTTCACTAACCTCTAAATTAGTGGAAACATGCTCTTTTAAATCCCCGGCAATGCTAAATATTTTTACTGGATTTAAGAGACTACCAGCACTTAATAATTTTTCTTTAACTGCTTCTAAAACTAATTGTTGACGGCGGGAGCGGGCAAAATCGGATCCTTCGCCATTTAGGCCGTGGCGGGAGCGGGCAAATTTTAAAGCTAAGCTGCCATCCATTTTTTGCAGTCCCTTTTCAACATATAAATGTTCAAAACGGCTAGGGTAATCAGGATTTTCTTCTTGTCCTAAAATTGGATATTGGGGATCATCTAAAATTTTTTCAACATTAACTTCTATACCACCTAGTTTATCAATCATGTTAATAAAACCATCAAAGTCGGCTCTAAAATAATATTGAATAGGTATCTCTAATATAGAACTTAATTCGTCGATAGTCGCTTTACCACCACTTCCAGAATCTTCAGCCTCAGCATAAGCATTAATGTTGTTTATTTTGCGCCAACCATATCCCTTTATTGGTACAACAGTATCGCGAGGTATGGAAAGTAAGGCTACCTTTTTATCCGATGGTCTTAAACTAACTAACATAATAGTGTCGGTAAGATAAGCGCCATCATGACCCTTACCACCCATACCCAAGAGTAAGATATTAATGCGGTCATCACTTTCACCTTTTAATTCTTTTTTATCACTACCGATAATACGACTTAAGCTTCCCCAAAAGAAATTATTTAACAAACCCTTCTCATTATTTGAGGTTGAAGGGCGGTTACAAGAGGAAAGAACAATGAATATAATTAGGCCCAGGAAAACAAGGCCGATAATTTTTCCTTTCTTTTTTTTCTTTTGCGGTGCTTCAGAAGCAGAAAATTCGCTATCTTTAGGCTTAAAATCTATCATAAAAATAAAAATAAATTCAATAAGTAACTTATTGAATTATTAATCTACTTATATTATATCTCCCTTAGACCCTTTTTACAATATATGATATAATAGAGGCGCACTCCATTAAAGGGCCGTATAAGGTTTTGGATCAAATTGTTTATATTTTGTCTAAATGCGTTAAACCGTGGTTTAACGACTAAGACAATAAGGGCAAATGGTTTATTGATTAAAGCTAGAATGGTATCACTGTTCTTTCTTAGTCAATAATTTTCTCTCGTAAAGAGAACCTACTAGGTTTTGCCAATTCCTTATCAGGCCTTTCACTTTAGTGGGGGCATAAAAAAACAGAATTTTGATATTCTGTTTTTTTATATATTAATGTCGGGCTGCCGGGAATTGAACCCGGATTACACGCACCCGAAGCGTGCGTAATACCGTTATACCACAGCCCGAAAATTATAGTGGGCACAGTGGGACTTGAACCCACAAGAGTTTCCTCACACGTACCTGAAACGTGCGCGTCTACCAATTTCGCCACGTGCCCAATAGCTAGAGTTTAGAATAAAAGTTTTTTCTGGTCAATTAAAAAAAATAAGTCGATTTGTTAATCGACTTATTATAAATATTTGATTTGATGTTTTTATGTTAAACAATTTTGTTTCAGAATCTCTGCTACCTTTAATGGTGACAGTATTGATGATTCGCCTTGATGTGAGCCCCCAATAAGTAATCCACCACCCCAAGAACAAAGATCTAACCTAGTGGCCTTTTGATATGTTTTTTCTAAGTCAACATAGCCAGGACTAAATTGAGAGACAGAATGTTTTTTTATATATTCGTTAGTGCTCGATAGCATGGTTTTTGGATTAAAAACAGTCACAATAGGAGAAAAATAATAACCAATTTCTCGCCCTAAAGCTGTTTGATGAGTTTCTACTATTGTTATGAGATCGTTCCATTTAATAATATTAACTTCTCGATTGTTGATTGCTTGAGCAATCCTATTTTTTATAGTTTCAGCTTTTTGTCTGTAGCCCTCAGGTTCAATATTATTTAATAACCAATTGCGCATAGCTTCAGTTTTTTCTTTTAAACTTTTTTTATAATCATTCATCATGCCAGCAATGCCAGTTAATGGTCTATCATGTTTATGTCCATTACCATAAGGCTGTCCTAATTTTGGTAAAGAACGGGGGCCGGGCCAAGGACCATGATTGTGTTTGTCGGCAGAGGCAATCAATTTAATTCTTTCCATAACGTCTGTCATTTTTTCTAAAAGATAGCCTTCTAGTCTTAGTTGATAAACAACCATAGCGCCAATTGAATCAGAGTCGCTTCGAATAGTAGCATAAGTGTTGATTTCGTTATTTAAGGGAAAAGTAAGAGCCTCTTCAATGGCTGCTAAAGTATAATTTTTATTTGTATGTTGTGGATCAATGTTGCCACAATTACAGGCCTCAGCTAGTTCTGGAATTGTTACTTCAAAACCAAGAACATTTTTTTCCTGGAGTTCTAACTTTGTTTTATCAAAAGTTGTCGGTCTAGGATCCAGTAGAATGATTTCGTTTTTCATTGTTATGTTTTTTTTATTATTGTTTTTACTATTCTTCTAGTTTTGTAATAAAAAAAGGTATTGTGAAAGAACACAAGAACAGGGGACTTTATCATATAATTAATTTTTTGTCAACAGTTTTTACACAAATAAAAACAGCTTTGATTGGCTGTTTTTATTTAAGGTTTAATAATTTTAATTAATTTGTCGGGGTACTGGGAATTGAACCCAGGCTACATCCACCCCATGGACGCGTACTACCGTTATACTATACCCCGATTTATTTTTGACTTATTTAGTCTTGTTAATATTTGAAGATTATCATAGTCATTTTATTTTTTCAATAATAATTTAATCTTTAAAAGTACCGCTATTAAAGTAAAAAATAAAGATATTAAGCCAATATTTACTTTATTTCAGTTTATGAGATAATAATAAAAGCTAATAAAATAGTAAAAATTTATGATAAAAACAATTTTTTCCGGTGTTCAGCCGAGCGGTAATTTACATGTTGGTAATTATTTTGGTGCTATTAAGCAATGGGTAGAAATGCAGAATGACTATCAATGTCTGTTTTGTGTGGTGGATTATCATGCTATTACTGTTAAACAAGACCCAGAAGTTTTGCGTCGAAAAATAATTGAAACAGCAAAAATTTATTTAGCGAGTGGTATTGATCCGGAACGTTCGATAATTTTTCAACAATCTGATGTTAAGGAACATACCGAGTTAGCTTGGATTTTAAATTGTGTTAGCGCCAGAATGGCTGATTTAAAAAAGATGACCCAATTTAAAGATAAGGCTGGGGAAGGGCAGGATAATGTTAGTGTTGGCTTATTTGCTTACCCAGTTTTAATGGCCGCTGATATTCTATTATATAATACTGATGTTGTGCCGGTAGGCGATGATCAAGTTCAACATGTAGAGTTATGTCGTGATTTAGGAAAAAGATTTAATAATTTATACGGAGAAGTCTTTAAAATTCCAGAAGTAAAAATTAAAAAAGAAAGTGCCCGTATTATGGGGCTCGATGATCCGCAGAAAAAAATGAGTAAATCAGCCACTTCTGAATGGAATTATCTTGGCTTAACTGATGAAATTGAAAAAGCCAAGAAGAAAATAATGAAGGCGGTTACAGATTCTGGCAGTGAAATTATTTATGACAAGGCAAACAAACCGGCTTTAGCTAATTTATTAACTATTTATTCTTTGGCTAGTGATAGGAGTATTAAAGATTTGGAAAAAGAATTTATTGGTAAGGGCTACGGTGATTTTAAAAAAGGATTAGCCGAAACTATGGCCACATTTTTAATCTCTTTCCAAGAAAAATATTCTAAGATTAAAGATAATGATGTTAAGGAAATTCTATATAGTGGAGCAGAGAAGGCCAGGATAATAGCTCAAAATAAGATTGAAGAAGTAAGAAAAAAAATTGGTGTCTTAAGTTAGTCTTATATTATAAAGAATCTAGGCAGTGTAATAAATAAAAAACAACCCTGTTATGGGTTGTTTTTAAAATTGGTGATTTCGAGGCTAATTGGCATCAATTCAAGATAGTTTTTGGTTGGGCTTCCCCCAACCTTTACTACTAAAGCAAGTTTAATAGTAACCGACCAAGAAGTGCTTGCCAATGGCAATACTTCTATCTCCCTAGAAAGGAGGTGATCCACCCACAGCTTCCGCTACAGGTGCCTTGTTACGACTTCGTCCCTGTTATCAGTCTTACCTTCGTCCCACAATGTGAGCCTTCGGGTATTACCGACTCCCTTGACGTGACGGGCGGTGAGTACAAGACCCGAGAACGTATTCACCGTAGTATAGCTGACCTACGATTACTAGCGATTCCAACTTCATGAGGTCGAGTTGCAGACCTCAATCTGAACTGAGGAAAGTTTTTAGGGATTTGCTCCACCTTACGGTTTGGCGTCCCTTTGTACTTCCCATTGTAGCACGTGTGTGGCCCAAGGTGTAAGAACCATGCTGATTTGACGTCATCCCACCTTCCTCCCACTTAAAGCGGGCAGTCTCTTATGACATATAAAACATAAGATAAGGGTTGCGCTCGTTTTCCGACTTAACGGTACATCTCACGACACGAGCTGACGACAACCATGCAGCATCTGTGTAGCACCCTCGAAGGCGGATCTGTTTCCAGACCTTGCAGCTACATGTCAAACCTTGGTGAGGTTCTTCGTTTACCATCGAATTAAACCACATGCTCCACCGCTTGTGCGGGTCCCCGTCTATTCCTTTGAGTTTTAAGCTTGCGCTCGTACTCCCCAGGCGGGGTGCTTAACGGGTTACCTTAAATTAACAACACTGGCAGGGTCGAAACTGCCAATGCTTAGCACCCATCGTTTACAGCGTGGACTACTGGGGTATCTAATCCCATTCGCTCCCCACGCTTTCGTCCCTGAGTGTCAGAACTGTCCTAGCAAATTGCTTTCGCTTTAGGTGTTCTTGCTGATATTAACGGATTTAACCCCTACACCAGCAATTCCATTTGCCTTTTCCAGTCTCTAGTTTATCCATCTTTCCCGCAGCCACGAGGTTGAGCCTCGTGATTTAACAGGAAATGCGACAAACCACCTGCGGACGCTTTACGCCCAATAAATCCGGATAACGCTTGGAGCCCTCGTATTACCGCCGCTGCTGGCACGAGGTTAGCGGCTCCTTATTCATCAGGTACCATCATATTTTTTTCCCTGATAAAAGCACTTTACACTCCGAAAAGCTTCTTCATGCACGCGACGTCGCTCCTTCAGGCTTTCGCCCATTGAGGAAGATTCTTGACTGCAGCCTCCCGTAGGAGTCTGGGCAGTATCTCAGTCCCAGTGAGGCGGGTCATGCTCTCACACCCGCTATCCGTCGTAGCCTTGGTAAGCCGTTACCTTACCAACTAGCTGATAGAACATAGATCCCTCCTGAAGCGTCGGAGCCTTTAATTAGAGAACATGTGTTCTCTAATACTATCGGGTATTATCCTCGCTTTCGCAAGGTTATCCCCGTCTTCAGGGTAGGTTATCAATGCGTTACTCTCCCGTTTGCCATGCCTCTAGTAAACTAGAGACATTCAACTTGCATGCCTTAGACACGTCGCCAGCGTTCATCCTGAGCCAGGATCAAACTCTCATTAAAATATGAGAATCTTGATTTCTCAAGATAAATACTAACTTTTTGTTATCCGAATTGATGCCAATTAGCATCAAAACTTCACCAATATATTATAATGAACGAAAGACTTAAAAAAACAGAGATATATTTCAATTCTGTCTTTTTTAGACTTATGATTGTTAATCAGTATGCAATATATATTATACGATTAAAAAAACTATGTCAATGCCTTGATGTTGGTGGTATCCTGTGGATTACTCAACAGGCTATTTATTTACCCTTACTCTTGACAAAAATACATTTTTTGGTATAATAATAAGATTTTTTAATTTTGTAAAAATCAGGCCTTATTCAAGACCTCGTCAGAGGTTCTTTAAAATTAAACAAGAAACAGAAATTATAGTAATAACTTTAATATTTTTAACGATGAAAACAAGAAAATTATCAGTATTTGTAGCAACCGTAGTAATGATGCTTACTCAGTTTGCAAACGTGAGTGCCCAAACGCAACAGGCACAACCCGCTCAAACAAAAAAGTTTATTTTAATCGTAAAATACTTTCATTTTATAGAAATGAAAAACAAACTCATTGTTGAAAATTACCTTGTAATATTATTCCTTTTACTTCTTCCTACCCAGTTCGGCAAACATTTCTTTTTAAACTATTCA
>JALOQQ010000110.1 GCA_025453315.1 Planctomycetota bacterium | reverse complement strand
CTGGCTAACCTTTTAATGCGTGTTCTAAAAGTTAAATGTTTTCTTTCTATTTTTTGAGTATTTCTTTTTCCAATTTCATGTTTGCTTTCTTCTAAGTGTCTATTGTATGAGCCCCAATCGTCTGTATAAAATTTACAAATTTTAAAGGGATTTAATAACTCTTGCAATTCTTTAAAAACTTTATCTTTTCTACTTCCAAATGTATATGCTAAAACAGCTCCAGTTTGATGGTCTATTGCATGCCAAAGCCAACGTGCTTCTTGCTTTTTGCCAACATAACTCCACATTTCATCTAATTCAGCTTCTTGTACTTTTACAATTTCAACTTCAACATATGACATATCCTTGATGTTATTTATGTAATCTATGTTAACTTTTTCAATAAGATCTCGTTTTTTTTTAGCTCATTTAAGACTGTATTTGGACTTATTTTAAGAACTCTAGCTGTATCCCTTATTCCACTTCCATTTAAAGCCATTTCAACAACTTTATCTTTAACTTTTTTAAGTCTCCCATTTTGCACATACTCAGTAATAAATGTTCTCCTAGTACAATTCGAATTACAACATAAGTATCTTTGTTTGCCAGTTTTATCTTTGCCATTTTTTTTAATATCTTCACTGTTACAATCGGGACATTTAATTGAAACTAAAACCATTCTAGCACCCTCACGACGTTTTTAATTTTAGAATACCACACTCAAAAAATACGTCAACCATTTTTGGATATCAACAATTTTAAGACACTACCCCTTTACGAATAGTATCTTTACCTACCTTAAATTCTTTTGAAACAAGTGTTTGTCCTCCTATACCAATTTCTGAACTTATTTTTGCTAATGCAAGTCGTTTATCTGATCCAGAGTAACTATTCAGACCTAGAAATAAATATTGAAAAATTAAAATAACAATGTATACTTAAAAATAAGATAAGAAAATTACTAAAGATAAAGGTACTGGGTGTATTAACGTGATTAGAATTAAAGAGTTGAAATTGAAAAACAAAGATTTAAAAGCGCAACTAGACACTGCAAAAATTCAAATTAAAAATTTAAACGAATTTATTATAGAACAACGAAAAGCCTATGAAGCTACTATCAAATCAATGTACAAGAGAATAGATAGTCTGTATTCTGACCTTCAAAAATCAAATGCTAGAATAAATGAATTAGAAGTTGAAAATAAAATGTTGAAAGATAAAATTGTTGAAAAGGATAAAGAAATTGATGAATTGAAGCTAACGGTATCTAATCTTACAGCAAGATTAAAAAAAGATAGTACAAATTCTAGCAAACCATCTTCAACCGATGGATTTAATAAAAAAATTCATAATTCTCGTGAAAAAAGCACCAAAAAACCTGGAGGACAATTTGGTCATACTGGTCATGGATTAGAACTATTTCAAAATCCATCAGAAATTATAGAAATTAAAGATGAAAAATGTGATTGTGGCAAAATAATTTTGTACAATCCTAATTGTCTTTCTGCTAAGCAAAAAGTTGATATTGAAATTTTAACTAAAATAACTGAATATCAAGTTTTTGAAGGAATTTGTGAAGGGTGTGGAAAAAGGCATACTTCTGAATTTCCAGATGAAATTATTAATACCGTAAAATATGGTGAAAATCTAAAGTCTTTAGTTGCAATGCTTTCAAATGAAGGTATGGTTTCAATTAGTCGAACTGTTGAAATGGTAAGTGGGTTAACTGATAATAAAATAAATCTTTCAGAGGGAACCGTTGTTAATATTAACTATGAACTTGCCAAAAATTGTGAACCTATTGTTGAAGAAATAAAAGATGCATTAATTAAAGCAAATGTTTTATTTGTGGATGAAACAGGCGTAAGAATTAATGGAAAACTCAAATGGGTACATACTGTTTGTACGGATGATACAACTTTATATATGGTAGATGCCAAAAGGGGAAATGAAGCTACAGCTGCAATAGATATTCTTCCTTATTTTGTAGGAATATTAATGCATGATCACTTTAAAGCGTACTATAAATATACAACTATGGATCACGCTGAATGTAATGCGCATATAATAAGATATTTGAAAAATATTATTGAAATATTCCAAAGAACAGAAGCAGAAGAACTATTAACTTTTTTAGTAGAAGCTAATAATACTAAAAAAAATGAAATCATAAATGGACGACCCTCATTTACAGCAGAAAAAATAGACGAATTAGAAAATAAATATTCAGATATTTTAGAGAGATGGCAAAAAAAATATCAAGATGAACTAGCTAACTTAAAAGTATCTAAATATCATAATGAGGAAAAATGTTTAATAAAAAGATTGATCGAATATAAGGAAGAACATTTAAGATTTATTAAAGACTTCCAAGTACCGTTTGATAATAATACTGCTGAAAGGGCTTTAAGAATGATAAAAACTAAATCTAAAGTTTCTGGCGGATTTCGTAGCGAAAAAGGTAGCAGTTCATTTGCAAAAATACGAAGTGTCATTGCTACAGCTAAAAAAAGGGGTGAAAATGTTTATCAACTTTTTGGCAAGCTTTTTAGTGGCAAGGAAATTACTCTTACTTCATAAATAAAATTTAAAATTTTTTGTAAAACAAAAAGATGGCAACTTATTACCTACGTATACCATCTTTTTTAGTGTACTAAGAAAATTAGACTCTGAATAGTTACTAAGCATGTAAACTACTAAAATTAAGTATTGTATTTTAGTAGTTTTTTTTTATACAACAATGATATAATCTAATTTGCAAATTA
>JALOQQ010000036.1 GCA_025453315.1 Planctomycetota bacterium | reverse complement strand
AAAACAACCATCATCCGCTCCGCAGGAACCAGCATTATTAGGAGTACATTCGCATTGATTATATACATTACAATAAGAAGCGCTGCCATAAGAATATGGATCACAGGTTCCAGAACAAGTTCCACCACAACCATCATTATCGCCACAATTCTTACCAGAACAATCTGCTGGACAATCCCAACTATAGACACAGGTACTATTATTTAGATTACAAACATAATCTGGATTAATAGCAGTACATTCTGAATTTGTTGAACAGCTTATGGGAGGCTGACAAAAATTATTAACACAAACAAAACTAGGATCTAAATAAGAACAATCGGAACCAGGAGTACAGGTGGCTTTCATTCTACAATAGCCAGAAGTACAAATTGCATTAGAGTAACTAGAGCAATCCTGATCATTTGAACACAAAATAGTTCTGCGACAACGACCATTCAAACAATAATCACCCTCACTAAACATTTGGTTACAATCAATATCAGAAGTACAGGCAGGAGTATTGCGACAATAACCATCAGCCGAACAAACAAGATTTGGATCCAAGCTAGTACAGACATCATCAGAAGAACAACTTACGGCTGAATGACAAGTTCCGTTAGCACAAGTAAAATTAGGATCATAGGGCGTGCAGTCACTATCACCCAAACAATTTAAAATTTCACAATAACCAGTATTACAAAGATAATTCTCTCCCAAAGAATTACAATCGGTATTATAAGTACAACTAAGCTTTTCTTTACAAAAACCATTTTGACAACCTAGAACGACGCCAGGTTGAACATTTAATAAAGAACAATCATTATCATTATTACAACTTGTAGGCTCATTGCAATAACCATCTAAACAAAGAGAATTGGAGCCAAGACTGGCAACACACTGACTACTATTAGAACAAGACGTTCCGGGTTCACAAATATTATTAATACAAACCAAATCAGGTAATGAACACAGAAGTCCCTGACTAATATCACAAATTTCCTTACTAATACAAAACATACCGTCGCTATCAATATTTCCAGCACAAACTAAATTAGGATCAATAGCCGCACATTGACTATGAGAAGTACAGTAAGAAAAACGACAACCACCATTTACACATTGATAATCAGTACTTAAATTGTTGTGACAAAAACTAGTGGTTGTACAAGACATTGGACTCTGACAAGTATTATCAAAACAAATTAAATTTGGATCAATGACTGTACATTCGCTATTAAGATTACAACTAGTTGGCGCAACACAAACACCGCTTTGACAGACATCTCCGGAATTAGGACAAGAACCAGACTGACAAGTGCCGCCACAACCATCATTAGCACCGCAAGTTTTGTTAGCACATTCTGGTTGACACTGGCAAGCTCCATTAACACAGACATCTTGGGGATTAACACAAGATCCACTCTGACAAATATCGCCACAATTGTCTGTCGCGCCACAAGCCAAAGAACTGCTAGCGCAATTAGAAACACAAGAATTATCACCCGAACCAGAGCCACTAGAACTGGCAATATACATACCGGCCTGAGAAGCCGTATTTAAACCCTCTTGGATTTCTCCGGCTTTTCCACCCAAACAATAATTCAAAACATAACTATTGGCAGAAGATAAAACATAACTATAATCATTGTTTTGATTATCACAATCACCGTCAGCCGGTTTAGGCGAAGAAGGTATGCTATTAATATAAGTTTTAACTTCTCCGGTCTTAGAATCAACGCCAGTTAAGGCTTGACCAATAATAAAATTAGCCGTGGGCGGATAGGCATCATGATCACTATTATACAACTCTAAAGCCGAACGAATTTGTTTAATATCGGCAACGCGCTTAGCATCTCTAGCCTTAACTCGAGCCGAATTAAGAGCTAAAACGGAAAGCGTGGCCACTATGGCAATGATAGCTATTACTATTAACAACTCAATTAAAGTAAAAGCTTTCTGAAGATTAAAACTTTTTCTTTTCATATGTATATTCCTCCTTTTTAAATAGTAAGGAGGGTAAATAATAAATTCAGTTTCAAGACAAGGACTTAATTTAAACCGTGGCTAATAAAAATTACTTTAAAATAATCTCCAAATAGTCGCTTCTTCTTTATAGTTGTTTTCCCTTTTTGCCAACAATTTTTTCGAACTCAGCTTTTTCCAGGGTTTCATTCTTTAATAAGTAACTAACAATTTTTTCCAAATATTCTCTTTTAGTATCAATAACTTGTTGGGCTTTTTCAGTAGCCTGTTCGATAAAATGAGAAATTTCTTCATCAATTTTTTCAGCAACTTTCTCGCTATAATCTCTTTGTTCGTGTATTTCTCTACCCAAGAAAATCATTTCTTCTTTAGCACCATAGGTTCTAGAACCTAAAGTATCAGACATACCAAAGTCAGTAATTAAACTACGAGCTAAAGAAGTGGCGCGACGCAAATCAGAAGTAGCACCAGTCGTTACCTCACCAAAAACCTCTCTCTCAGTGACATGACCAGCCAAAAGCACAGAAATTTCTTCAATAAATTCTGTTTTAGAATGCATGTGCTTATCTTCAGACGGTAACTTTAAAGTATAACCACCAGCCTGACCACGAGCAATAATAGAAACTTTATGAACTTGATCAGTGTTTGGTAAAAAATGAGCCACTAAAGCATGACCAGCTTCATGATAAGCAGTAATCTTTTTTTCCTTTTCGGTAATAACGCGGCTTTTACGCTCCGGACCCATCATAACCTTTTCAATAGCTTCAAATAATTCTTCATGATCAATAATTTTTTTATTTTGACGAGCTGCTAAAATAGCCGCTTCATTTAATAAGTTAGCTAAATCAGCACCACTAAATCCTGGGGTACGTTCTGCCAAAAGATGAAGTTTTACGTTTTTAGCTAGAGGCTTTTGACGAGCGTGAACTTTCAAAATTTCTTCGCGATCTTTTAAATCCGGGTTATCAATTACCACTTGTCTATCAAAGCGTCCCGGACGAAGTAAGGCCGGATCTAAGACATCCGGACGATTAGTCGCGGCAATAACAATAACATTATCAGTTGGCTCAAAACCATCCATTTCTACTAAAATTTGATTGAGGGTTTGTTCTCTTTCGTCATGTGAACCGCCTAATCCCGCGCCACGACGACGACCGACAGCATCAATTTCATCAATAAAAATAATACAAGGTGAACTCTTTTTAGCTTTTTGAAAAAGAGAACGAACACGAGAAGCGCCAACACCAACAAACATTTCTACAAATTCAGATCCAGAGATGCTAAAAAAAGGTACGTCAGCTTCACCAGCCACCGCACGAGCCATTAAAGTTTTTCCTGTACCAGGTCCACCCAACAATAAAACTCCTTTAGGAATACGAGCGCCAACTTCTAAAAACTTTTTTGGATATTTTAAAAATTCTACAATTTCTTTTAATTCTTCTTTAGCCTCTTTAGCCCCAGCCACATCTTTAAAACTAACTTTTAATTTTTTACTCTTCGTGGCGTCTTTGGTGTCCATCTGACCAAAATTAATAGCCTTAGAATTAACTCCCTGGATGCCGCGCATCATATAAAAAATAAAAATCGCTATTAAAATAAACGGTAGAACAAAAGGCAAAATTGAACCGAGCCAAAAGTTCCAACCACTTTCATCCTTTACTTTTAAATTAATTTTTACTGATTTATTTGGATCAACATTAAAATTCTTAAATAAGGTAGACAAGCTTTCATTGGCTTCTTTTTTTACTACCTCTTTCTCACCATTTTTTAAAGTAGTTCTTAACTCGTTATCAGCAATAATAACTTCGGAAATTTCTTCGTTGTTAACTTGGTTGATAAAAGCCTCAATACCAACTTCTTTGGTTTTGTTCTTTTCGTTGTAAGTACTAAAAAGAGCTGTAACCACAAAAATAGCTAATAAAAAAAGCAAAATATTCTTGAGAAGATTGTTCATAGAAAAAACTAGGTAAAATATTAATTAATAACATTATATATCATTTAAGAGCTTTTTACAAACAAAAAACAAAGGATAGTCCTTTGTTTTTTGTTAGTTTTTTATTTACAAGTTACTCTTTCTTTTTTTTCTTTTCCTTAACATTCTTTTCATCCTTGTCGTCTTCATTTTCGTTTTCATTTTCTTCTTCGTTCTTATCATTTTCTTTAGCCGCTTTTTTCTTGGTACCAGCTAACTTTAAAGCTAAACGATGTTCTTGAGCAGAAATAGAAATAATTTCAAATTCTTTTTCCTCGCCGGATTTAAAAATATCGGAAATTTTTTCTTTCGGCCCTAATACTAATTGGCTAACATGAGCTAAACCATGGATATTTTCATCTAATTTTACAAAAAGTCCAAAAGGATTAACTTTCAAAATTTCACCCTTTACGTTCTGACCAATTTGGTAACGCTCTTCAACATCCTTCCAAGGATCATTGATTAACTTTTTAGCACTTAAGAATATTTTAGCGCCATCGATACTGACAATTTCGGCTTTAATTATATCGCCAACTTTATACATGTCGCTTAAAGAATCAATTCTTTGCCAAGCTAATTCAGAGATATGAATTAGGCCTTCCATGTTTTCATCAAAATTAACAAAAACACCAAAATTAGTAATAGCGGTAATTTTACCTTCAACAACCATTCCAACTTTATATTTTTCTAAAATATGTTTTTGCTTCTTACTCCAAACATCTTTTTCACTAAAAATAATTTTATCATCGCTTTCATCCAAAGTCATAACATTAACTTCTAGTTCTTGGCTAACGAAAGAGCGTAATTTTTCTAAGATTTTACTCTTATCACCACCATTAATGCGAGGATAATTTTCAGGAGCTAATTGAGAAACTGGTAAAAAGCCAGCGATTTGTCTAAAACGACAAAGTAAGCCACCCTTATTAGCATCAATGACACGAACTTTGATTTGTTCTTTTTCTTTAAAAGCGGTCTTTAAGGCCTGCCAAGCTTTTTCTTGACCAACCTGACGGAAAGATAATTCTAACTCGCCATTTTCATTTTCTTCATCAACTACTGTAGCTTCCACTTCATCGCCTGGTTTCAAACCGGCAAAAACATCATCTTCAAAATATAATTCTGGGCCACGCACGACACCCATCAAAATACCATCAACATCAATACGTACCTCCGCATTAGAAGCAGAGACCACGACGCCTTTAACAATATCACCGACTTGAGGAACGTTGATATCGTCTTTTTCTAATAATTTTGCAAATTCATCTTGATTTGCGTTCTTTTCTTCTGACATAAAATAAAAAAAATTGCTTAACCCTCGCTTGCGCAAGAGTGTTTTAGCCACCTCCTCCATATTAATATGAATTGAAAACTAAAACTGTGCTTAAAGGTGAGTCTTTTATTTGTTATAGCAGTATAAGACAAATCACAAAAAAAATCAAGTCTAAAACAAAAAAGACGTTTTAAAACGTCTTTTTTGTTTTTTAGAGTACTATTCTAAATTATCAAACAAAGGTTAATTAAGTAATTAAGCAGCTATCTTGCGTTCAGCGGAACTAATTTTTTCAAGACTTTCTGTTAATTCTTTGTCAGTAATATTAAATTCATTCTGTAAAAAATTAACCAGTTCGCTATTATATTCACTGTTATCCTCTGAACTTACCAAATTTTGTTCTACCAAGCCATCTTGGCCGGAACGATTCTTATTACAAATATCTTCCACTGTAAAAATACCGTCTTCAACCATTCTTTTTACAACGCCTTTTGGTACTAATGGATTGATTTTATCTTCTTCCGCTCTCTCAACATCGGTTTTTAGAATAACTTCATTAGTTGAAGCTCTTTCCAATTGATCAACAAAATATTTATTTTTTTCTATATCTTGACCATTTTTAGCAATAGCTTCTTTCAATAATCCCATAATAAGCTCATTGCGTCTTAATTTTTCTGTGTGTTTAAAAGCATCTATTTGGGAACTAGATTGCTTTACTGGCATTTTTCCTTCCAACTTAGAAAGCAAAGCCAACGCCTCTTGGCGATGATTATCTTTACCAACTTTCTTAGTTTCAAATTTGTTAAAAAATTTCTCGAACATAGTTTTATAATTTAAGAGTAAAAACGATATTTAAATCTTACAATAAAAATTATAACATTTTTTTTATTTACTGTCAATAGATATTAATAATACTTTTAAAATATTAAATATTAGCGAAAAATTAAGCTATAAACCTCTATGCCAGAGAATAAAACTTTAAAATTAACTATTAATTTAAACTCTAATAACTACTGGCAAAACCATGGGACGACGCTTGGTCTGAATAAATAAAAACTGACTAATATCATTTCTGATTTTATTCTTCAATTCATCATCATCGGCTCGTAAAGAGTTATGGTCTTTAACTAATTTTTTAGCACGCATTCTAGTTTTCTCAATTAAATCTTTATTTTCTTTCATATAAACAAAGCCTCGAGAAATGATATCCGGATTACCAATTGGATCTCCGGTTTTAGAATCAACTGTGGCAATAACTACTATCATACCGTCTTCAGCCATCATTTTACGATCACGTAAAACAATATTAGAAACATCACCAACGCCCAAACCATCAACTAGAACGTAATCCGTAACTACTTTTTCTTTAGTTAAGGATCCGACTACTTGGCCATTTACTTCTTTTTTAAATTCTACTACTTGACCATTATCGGCAACAAAAATCTTATTCGGAGAAATTCCTACTTGTTCGGCTAATTCGGCGTGAGCCTTTAACATATAATGATTGGCTTCAATAGGCATAAAATACTCTGGCTTAATCAAACGCATCATTAATTTTAAGTCTTCTTGTTTAGCATGACCACCGGCATGAATGTCTAACATCTTATAATGAATAATCTTAGCTCCTTGTCTAACGACTTGATCCATTAAATTTTGAATACTACGTTCGTTACCCGGAACAACTGAAGAAGAGAAAAGAACGGTATCACCTGCTTTAAGACTAACTGTACGATGCTCTCCGTTTACTACTCTTTTCAAGAAAGCGTTACGTTCACCCTGGGCACCGGTACCAACAATAATTATTTGATTATCGGGTAAACGATGCAAATCTTTATCTTCTACTAAAATTTTAGGGTTGAACTTTAAATAACTAATTTGATGCGCTACTTCAACGTTACTAGTCATACTTCTACCCTGTAAATTTATACGACGATTATGTTTAGCGGCTAAATCAAAAATTTTCTGGACACGACTTATTTGAGAAGCAAAGGTACCGATAATAATACGGCCAGTAATTTTATCAAATAATTTATCCATCTCATCACCAATAGCTGATTCAGAAATCTGATAACCCGGATGGGTAGCATCAGTAGAGTCGGCCATCAACATTAAAACCCCTTGAGCACCAATTTGGGCAATGCGATTTAAATCAGCTGGTTTATCATTAACTGGAGAAAAATCTATTTTAAAATCTCCCGTATGAATAATAGTTCCAACAGGAGTATTAATAATCATAGCAAAACAATCTGGGATAGAATGATTAACTCTCAAAAAATCAACATTAAAAGCTGACCCCAACTTTACGTGATCAGTTTCGTTTATTTCTTTAATATGTAGTTGCGGACAATTTTTATATTCAATATTTCTTTTCTTAACTAAACCGGCTGTCATTTTACCCATAAACATTGGCGGATTGCCAATGTGCCCCATGATATGAGGAATACCACCAATATGATCATAATGACCATGAGTAATCAAAACTCCTTTTATCCAATCAGTCTTATCTTCCAAATAACTAATATTTGGAATAATATAATCAATGCCCAACATGTCTTCCTCAGGAAATTGCAAACCCATATCAATAATAATAATTTCCTTTTCATATTCAATCACTGTCATATTACGACCAACTTCTTCTAAGCCACCCATAACCATTATGCGTAGTTTTCCGGTTTTATCTTGAAATGTTTGACGTTCTTTTAAATTAACAGAGAAGCTTGGGCGACGTAAATTATTAGAACGTAGCGCTGGAGCAGCTGGTCTTTCCAAACGATTAATATTAAATTGAGGGCGATGAAGCGGACGACGTTCTGAATTTGAACGTTCTGGGCTTAGACGTCCAGAGTTTGGACGTTCTGAATTTAGAGGACGCTGAGCTATTATAGGACGACGTTTAAAAGAAGGAGTTTTAGAATTAACACTTCTTTCTAGATGCTGTGTAGCATCGTTGTTTGTGTTTTCGCGCGAAGCTAAAGAGCGCGGTTTGTACTTTGTAATCATGAGATTAAAATTAAGTTAACATTCAGAGACTGAGTTAACACATAAATTAGAGTTGTTTATAAATATAAATTAATAAAAAACAATTTAAATAATAAGTTTGAATAATATATAAATAAAAAAATTAAATAAGAAAATAATTTAAACTAAAAATTATTTTTTTAAAACGCTGATTAAGATTTAAACGCTAATTAAGATAGAGCTTTTTTTCTAAACTCAAATGGCATTTTCTCAATAGCATAACGTAAAGCGGTGCGAGTCATATCTTTTTTATTTTTTAAAACATAAGCAAAGACTTCGGCCGGGTAGACATTACTTGCTTCTTTTAAAAGCCAACCATAAGCTTTTTGTACCAAGTCATCAGGATCCTTCATTAAGGCCGTGGCGTAAGAAAAAGATAAAGTTAAATA
>JALOQQ010000109.1 GCA_025453315.1 Planctomycetota bacterium | reverse complement strand
CTTTCCGGAGTTATTTGTGCTGGAAATTATAATAATAAATTAATTAAAAAAAGTTTAATAAATTTTAAATATAATTCCTTAATTACTTTAAACAACCCCCTCAGTACTTATCTTTGCCGTTTTTTAGATAATCACCTTTCCCTTCTCTCTTTTAAAAAAGAAAAAGATTTTTTATTTTTCTTTTCAACTTGTTGCCTCTGCTTTATACCTTTACATAATAAAAGAAAAAGACTGCGTGGCTTTAATCAGACCGAATTATTAGCCAAGAAAATAGCGGAATATTTTAAGCTTCCTTTAACAGATAAATTAGAAAAAATACATTTCACCAAACCACAAGCACAACTTAACGAATTAGAACGTCGACAAAACTTAAACGATTCTTTTATTTTTAAAGGCCAAGCGCCAAAAAACATTCTCTTAGTAGATGATGTTACCACCACTGGAACCAGTTTACAGAAAGCAGCTGAAGCCCTGAGAAAAGCGGGGGCACAAAAAATTTGGGGTCTAACAATAGCTCGTGGCTAGGATGTTAAAAAAAATAAGAGCTACTTTTTGAGTAGCTCTTATAAAAATAAAGTTTGAAAAATAATTTAATCTAATAATTTAACTGTTTCTACTACTTTCTCTAAGTCTTCTAATTTGCCTCCGCAAGCATTGGTAAACTCATAATTATATTTCTTACCAAAAACCACTATAGTTGGCATATCGCAATCGCCTTTTACTATATATTCAACAACCGATAAATCACTGATAGTTTTTTTATCTGATCCAATTTCTTTAGTAGCAGCTAAAACTTTACTGGCGCTTTGGGCTGGTACGATATTAACGTAAGACTCTCTAGCTAAATTACAATTTTTAGGATTTACAACTAAAGGACCAAAACTAACCTTCTCTTTACCATCATCATAAGGATTAACTCTAAATTTTTCATTACCCCAATCCTTACTATAAGGAGCAGAAAAAGATAACCCTTTATCAGCGCTAGAATAACGTACACTTCCTTTAGCAGGAAGGGTGTTTAATTTTAATTGACAATTTTCCGGAGCATTGTATTGCGTAATATTAAGTGGATTAATTGTAACAACTTCTTCTTTAGAATTATTAGTCTTCTGTCCTTGTGGAGTTGCTTGAGTTTGAGGATTACTTGTCGACTTTCCACAAGCACTTAAAACAAAAACTGCAGCCAACATAATAAATAAAATTTTTTTCATATTTTTTAGCCAAATAAGGCTTTTATTACTGCGATTAGGACGCAGATCCTAATTAAATATAAGTATGTTTATATTTTAACAAAGTTTTCAGAAAAGGAAAAGACACTCTCCTTTACAAAATTATAATAATACCCTAATATATAAGAACAAATGAGTGATTGCTATAACTACCAATTATAGTGGCGAAAGCCAGAAAATTTCTTTCCTAAGCTCTATATCACAAAGCGTCCGTAACTCACGGAAAGCTGGGTGGAACCACGAGGTTAAGGCCCCGTCCTAGCAAAAAACTATAGTGTTTTTTGTTAAGATGGAGCCTTTTTTATTAGTTTATCAAAACATAATCATTTAACTAGTTTATAATTAAAATAAATAATATGACTAACGAACAATTTTTAGAAGCCATGAGACATTCTTTATCTCATGTCATGATGCAAGCTTTAGAAAAACTATATGGCGCCATTCCAGGAGTTGGCCCAGCCATTGAAAATGGTTTTTACCATGATGTTGATTGTGAACATAAAATAGTCGCTGAAGACTTGCCAATTATTGAAGAAGAAATGAGAAAGATAATTGCGGCCAAACTACCGCTAGTAAAAAAAGTTTTACCAATTACCGAGGGTAAAAAAATCTTAAAAGAAAAAGGTTATACTTACACTTTAGAATTAGCTGAAGAATTAGAAGCTAATGGTGAAAGCGAAATTAGTTTTTATGATCAAGAGGGATTTAGTAATATGTGTAAAGGACCTCACGTTTCTAATACTGGTGATATCGATCCCGAGGCTTTTAAATTAACTAAAATTGCTGGAGCTTATTGGCGAGGTGACGAAAAAAATAAAATGATTCAACGCATTTATGGTGTTGCCTTCCCTACTAAGAAAAAATTAGAAGACTATTTAAAAATGTTAGAAGAAGCTGAAAAAAGAGACCATAGAAAAATAAGTAAAGAATTAGATCTCTTTCATATTGATGATATGGTCGGTTTAGGCTTGCCTTTATGGCATCCTAAAGGCGCTTTACTTTGGCGCTTGGTAGAAGATTTTTGGTATCAAGAACATTTAAAAAATGGCTATAACTTAGTACGCACTCCACATATCGGCAATAAAAAACTCTGGGAAACTTCTGGACACTGGGGCTTTTATAGTAGTTCTATGTATCCCCCCATGGAGGCCGGACAAAACTTAGAAGAAAAAAAACAAAATCAAAAAGCTGAAACTTCCGAAGAATATCTACTTAAACCAATGAACTGCCCCTTTCATGTTCAAATTTTTAATCATAATCTCAAATCCTACCGCGACTTACCTTTACGTTGGGCGGAGTGCGGCACGGTTTATAGATTTGAAAAAAAAGGAGAACTTTCTGGATTAACCAGAGTGCGTGGCTTTACTCAAGATGATGCTCATATTATTTGCCGCCGCGATCAAGTAAAAGAAGAGCTGAAAAAAGTTATTGATTTTATTTTGTTTATTTTTAAATCTTTTGGTTTTGATATTAATAATATAAATGTTTATTTATCATTGCGTGATCCCAAAAATAAAGAAAAATATGCTGGCGCAGATGAAGGCTGGAATCTTACTGAAAATACTCTTAGAGAAGTAGTAAAAGAAAAGGGCTTAAATTGTCGCGA
>JALOQQ010000108.1 GCA_025453315.1 Planctomycetota bacterium | reverse complement strand
AAATAAAAATAATATTATCGTGACTCATTTTAATCATAAATTACGAGGAAAAGAAAGTAGTCATGATGAAAATTTTGTAGTCGAATAGAAATTTTTTCCATTCAATCCTGAAACTGGGTGTCTAATAAATCGTAGCTTTCTATGAAAGAATCTGAATCATTCTTAAATGATTGACAATAATCCAGTATTTTATGAATAAAATCTGAAAAATCATTAGATTTTTGATGCGGTGATAAAAGAACCAATTTAGATTCTAAAAAATCAGTTTATTTTACTTTTTTGATAAAATTTGGAAAAAAACTTACTAGTGGTAATTCTTTTTTTCACCACTTGGTCTAATAATGTCAAGTAAGAATCGCGAAATTCCAAATCCAACTGAGAATCTAGTGTAGACCAATAATTTAACAGTTCTGAATTAATTACGTATTACTAGACAAAAATTTTTAAAATGTTAAAATTTTTTAGATGTCTAAAAACAATTATTTAGAATAGCCTATGAGCTCTTTCTTATCCTATTCTTATAGTATTTGTTTAACGGAAAATGAAAAAACAGAAATTGATAAAGAAGTAAAAAAAAACCGAGCAGAATTTTGCAGAGGTTTTATCAAAGGAACACAGATTTCTCTGTTAATCTATTCTGTTTATTCATTAACAAAAGCTGCTGCATCTGCAGATCCAGGTCCCAAAGGACCACCTGCAGATACTGGACCAGTACAAGGTGTACCAGCTAGTAAACCTGGAGCAATACAAGGTGCACCGGCTAGAAAACCTGGGGTTAAACCTCTGTCTGAGGGAACAAAAGGTGCATATGTGGGCGGAGCTAGTGCGGTTTGCGGAGCCGCTCTCCAAAGCAAAGACTTTTATCTAGGGTTAGCTTGTGCTGTGCTGCTAGTGATAGGCGGCATAGTTATTAATCGGCATTAGTCGACAAAGTGGCTTCGAAATATAAAAAAATATATTTGAAGCCATTTATAATTTTTTAACTTTAAATAAAGTTTTGTAGATCGGATACTTTCATCTGTCGTTAGAATCAAAAATATTTTATCTACCTGAACCTTAAGACCTCTTCTAAGCGCAGTATTTGATTCAGTTAAAAGTATTCTTTTAACGGTTCTAAAATGAAAATAAATCAAATGTAGGCAACAAAATTTTATCAGCAGTTAAAAAAATAAAAATTTACTGATTTTGGATAAAGATCACGAGAATTAATAAAAATAGACTATTCTTGATCCAAAATCTTTTAAAGTTTCAATTGAGTCTTCACTAAAATTATCGAATTAAGCACGTAAAAAGCTTCTCAAACTCCCAAACCCATAGATCTCATATTTTGCATTACAGAAATATATCAGCTTCCGACCGAGGTCAAGAAAGTTATCACTAAATTTTTGATTATCAATGATTCCATTGCCGAATTTCTCTATTAATATATTTAGACAATTTGAAATCTTATTCTGTATTTTTTTTAAAGAAAGATTTTTTTTGATTTTTAAAATATTGCGAACGTTTTAACAATTCGATATATCTTTTTTGATTGTAGGCCATTTTTAGTTTTTAGTATCATTTCAACGAAAGTGCCAGTTTTTTTTAATTCTTTTATTTCATCAATGGCAAGTTGACCCTTTTTAAAAACGGCAGAGATTCTAAAAGTGAACATCCAATAGAGCGCATAATTTTAGTATGTTCTTTAAGCCTGGAACATTTGTAAACAGATGAAAGTTAAAAATTAAATTTTTTTTCAGTTTCTCCTATATTTCGAATTATTCCTTCAGACGGCTTGAAAGGACCAAACTGACAGAAGATTTACTCATTTAAGTTTGCGATTTGATCCAGCGCATCTGAACTGACATTGAATAATTGGTATCCGTTAGCGGGACATGACGGTACGTATTCACCAAATAGAACAAAATCAAGTACAATCAATGGGACTTCTGAGGCATCGTGTGCGCACCGATAAATACACGAAGTAACACTATGTGCTTTCTTAGCATATTTAAGAATTTTTGTGGAATTTGTAACCAATGTTACTGCCCCTAAACCAACATGACTACAACCTAATAAGATTAATGCTCCAACCTTCTGTTTGCCTTGTTTAACTATTTCGCCTTTTGCAACTTCTTTCGCTAACTCAAGAACACCAGATCCCGTTACAACACCCCATGCAGCCTTTATACCATAATGTTTGGCCACCCGGTATTGCTCTTTTAATTTTTGTCGGGCAATTGGGTTAATAGTAGTAGTTAAACATGGTGTTGTAAGAGCTTCTGCTACTGGTAATACCATAGATTTTTCTCCCTATGGAAATTAATCTCAGTTTTGCTTAACAATTTCATTGAAAAAATTTATTTTTAAATTCAAAACTATTTTAATGAAAAACGCTGAAATATTAATTCATTTCAGCGTTTGGAAAATCTTTTTCTATTGAAAACCTTTTTTCCCATTTTAACCTTTATTTGATCTGAGAGTTTAATTAAATATTAATATTTAATAGTCAAAGAGGTTAAAAATTAAAGAGTTTGACGAACTTTTTAATTAGTCCAACGCTCTAAAATTAAAGTATTTGAACCATCAGCGTTTTGTTGATATTTAATTGGTTGGAAGCCAGTTTTTTGACTTTCTCCAATAATTACTTCACCCGCATATTGTTGAGCAACTTTATCGATGAAACTTTCAATTGGATAGGGTTGTTCCCAGAAGCTCATATCAACAACTAATTCATATTCTTGACCATTCCAATCAAATTTAATATCATAGCCATTTGATTGAGGAATTACTACATTGACATTAGAATTTTCTCTAGTCTCTTCTTGTTCTTTATATACGATGTTTAATCTATTTAATGCTTTTTCTAAATAAAATAGATTTTGAAAACGGGTTTTCATATGTG
>JALOQQ010000035.1 GCA_025453315.1 Planctomycetota bacterium | reverse complement strand
TTGAATTTTGAAGTTGAGGCACCCGTTGTCATAGAAAAAATAGTATCATCTTTTCCTTTGCGAACATTAGTACCAACATGATATTTAGTACCTCTTTGTCTAATAATAATATTGCCTGGTCTTGCAATGTCGCCATCCGCAATTTTTACGCCTAAGCGTTTGCCAGCTGAATCTCGTCCTAGCGTAGTTGAGCCGGCGGCTTTTTTGGTTGACATAGTAGTCTACAATTAAAGAATTACTTAATTAGAATGATTAATATGATATAAAGTAGCAAATCAACCTTTATCTGTCAAATCAAATTGGCAACCTTAATCAGGTTGACTTTGAATTATAACAATATTATTATCGTTGTCAATTAAACAAATTCGTCTTTAAGCCTTGTTTTTGTTATAATAATATTATATGTTTAAGACTTTAATTACACCTAAAATTAATCCTGATTTAGATGGCGTAGCCTGTGCTTATGCCTATAGTCAGTTTTTAAATAAAACTCAAAATGATTATCAGTATATTGCCGGTATTTATGGTCGTCCCCAGATTGAAGCTCGATTTTTGCTAGAAAGATTAAATCTTGAAGATGGTTTATGTTATAATCCACAAAATGATTTTTTTGACTTTATAATAGTAGATGCTAGTGATATTAAAGGTATGCCCGAGATTATTCAGAAAGCAAAAGTAAAAGAAGTAATTGATCATCGTCTCGCTCATCAGGCTTACGAATTATTTCCTCAAGCCAAAATACAAATTGAAATGGTTGGAGCGGCCGCTACTTTGATTTTAGAAAAATTTATAGAAAATAGTTTATTCCCCAGTGAAGAAATAATGTTGATGCTAGGTGGAGCGATTTTTTCTAATACTTTAAATTTTAAAGCTGAAATAGTTAGTAATCGCGATAAAAAAGCCATTGAGTATATTAAAAAAAACGTGAGTCCATTAGCTTTTAAAATGATTTCTGAGCAGATGTTTATTTATAAGACCGAATATTTAAAAAATAATTTAAGCGAAGTTATTAAAGATGATTTTAAAGTTTTTAATTTTCCTGGTAATTTTGGTATTGCTCAGATTGAAGGTTATGATCTCGATAATTTATTAATAGTTAAAAGGGAAGAATTAATTATTATTTTACAAGAATTAAAAAAGAAGAATAATCTGGATCATATATTTTTAACGGCCGCTGATATTAATAATTCTTATAATATTTTTTTAGCGATTGACAAGAATACTGAGAAAATTTTAAAAACTAAAATGAATTTAGTATTTAATTCTGGCATTGCTCGAAATTCTAAACTATTATTACGTAAACAAATTGTGCCCTTATTGATAAATTAGTTTTTAATATTATGATTAATTTTGAAAAAATAAATAAAGTTGAATAAAAAGAAGAAAGACAATTAAGTTAATAATTGTCTTTATATTTTTTTAATAATAATCTGATGATTATTAAAATGGTGACTGAAATCATGACTTTAAATTTTTACAACTTTAAAATATTTTTTTTAAAATCTAAGGTTGCAAAATAATCGTTCATGGTTTCTTCACGTCTAATAAGTTTAACTTCGCCATTTTTAGTTAATAATAATTCCTGCGGACGCAGGCGACCGTTATAGTTGAAGCCCATAGCATGACCGTGTGCACCAGTGTCATGAATTATTAAAATATCACCTTCTTCAATTTGTGGTAACATTCTTTCAATAGCAAACTTATCATTATTTTCGCATAGCGATCCAGCAACATCCACTTTTTCTTGAGGGGCAGAATCATCTTTACCTAAGACGGTTATATGATGATAGGCGCCGTATATTCCGGGACGCATAAGCGATGACATGCAAGCATCTACCTGGCAGTATTTACGATAAATATCTTTTTTATTAATACAGGTAGTTATCAAAACGCCATGCGGACCAGTCATATAACGACCACTTTCCATTAATAATTTCGGACAATAACCATTTTTATTCTGAAAGTCTTTAAATAATCTGGTTATTTCCTCGGCCATTTCTAATAAATCCAAACCCTTACTCTCTGGTTTATAAGGAATTCCCAAGCCACCACCAATATTTACAAATTCTAACTTGATATCAAGTTCTTTTTTTAATTCTTCAGCTAAAGAAAGTAACATACCAGCAGTTTTAACCAAGTTAAAATAATTTAATTCGTTAGACACTATCATAGTGTGTAATCCAAAACGTTTTACCCCCTTATTTTTAGCTAAGCGGTAAGCTTCGATGATTTGTTCGTGTGTGACGCCATATTTAGCTTCTTCAGGATTGCCCAAAATACTATTACCTTGACGACGCGAACCAGGATTATAACGAAAACAAATTATTTGCGGTAATCGAGGAAGCTTGTTAAATAAACTTATGTCATCGATATTAATAATACTATCGATCATCAAGGCTCTATCAAACTCAAGTTTTGAAGTATTATTGGAAGTAAACATAATGTCTTCTTCTTTCGCTTCAACTATTTGGCTTAAAGAAATTTCCGGAATCGAACTGCAATCAAAACCAAAACCTAGGTCTTTCATTATTTTTAAAATACTGGGGTTAGGTAGGGCTTTGACGGCAAAGTATTCACGAAAACCATTGGGTAAATTGGCAAAAGCTTTTTTTAATTGCTCGCCAGTGCTAATAATTCCGGCTTCATCATAAATATGGAATGGAGTTCCAAAGTGCTTAACTATTGCTTTTAAGTTTAAGTTAAGACGATCAGAAAAGTTTTTTGACATTGGCATAATACACCTCCTGTTTTTAATTGTTTATTTTAATTGTTTAATGTTCGTAATTTTAATTTATTATCTTATTGTTTTTTTGCTATTTTGTCAAAGTATGATTGGAATATAAAAAATTATTCTGCTAAAATATAGGGGTTATTAATTAAATAAATTTATGTGGTTTTTTTACGCTTTATTATCAGCTATTTTTGCCGCCGGAGTGGCTATTGTTGGCAAGCTTGGTCTTAAAAATTTAGATTCAACTCTAGCGACAACTATTAGAGCTATTATCATGGCTATTTTTTTATTTGTAGTTAGTCTTTCTCTTAAGAAATTTCGTGGTTTTAATTTTCACTCTTTATCCAATAATGATTGGTTATTTATTATTTTAGCGGGAATTTTCGGTGCTTTATCTTGGTTATTTTATTTTTTTGCTTTAAAACATGGTCAAGCCACACCAGTAGTGGCTATTGATCGCTTAAGCTTGGTTTTTGTTTTAGTTCTATCAATTATGTTTTTGGGTGAGAGTTTTTCTATTAAAGCCTTGATAGGCGCTTTACTAATGGTAAGTGGTGCTATTATAATTTCTTTAAAATAATTAATTATGAATAATATTAAACCAAGTAGTATTAAATCCGCAGTTTTTGTTCGTGGCCTTACTGGTCCGGCCGATATTTTAAATGATACTAAGCCGCAGATTGCTTTAATCGGTCGCTCTAATGTTGGTAAATCTAGTGTTATTAATTCTTTGGTTAATCAAAAGGACTTAGCTCGCACCAGCTCTTATCCCGGACGTACTCAAGAAATAAATTTATTTTTAATTAATCAGGCTTTTTATTTGGTAGATTTACCTGGATACGGCTACGCTAAACTACCAGGAAGTGTTCGTGATTATATTGAAGATATGATTAATTGGTATTTTTTTTCTTCGGAATATAAACAAAAAAAAGTAATTTTAATTATAGATGCTAACGTCGGACCAACTAAAAATGATTTAGACATGCTTCATAGTTTGGAAATTGCTGAAAAAGAAACTATTGTGGTGGCTAATAAAATTGATAAAATAAAAAAATCAGAGTTAAATAAGCAATTACAAAAAATACAGGGAATAATTGGCAGTCATAAAATAATTCCTTGTTCAGTTAAGGATAAGGTTGGTATTAATGAATTAAGAAAAGAAATGTTAAGTTGATTATAAATTTGACAAAATATTTTCATTTTAGTAATATAAAAATATGAATAAATTTATAAAAACAACCCTTTTGTTGCAATTGTTACTCGCATCTTCCTCGAGGGTGGTTTTTATTTATAGTTAATAATTAGAAATAATTGATTACATTATATAAAACTAAACCGACCTCGATGGGGTCGGTTTTATTTTTTTGTCGAACCTTTTAAATTAAATAAACATGAGAACTACAAAAAGCATTAGAACAGCAAGAGTATCAAGGAAATTAAGTGAAAAATTAAGTGCTATGGGCGTTAATGTGAAAATTACTCCCCTTATGAGTTCGGCGGGTGATAATATTAGAATTATTCCGCTTCTAAACATAAGCAATGGGAGTGAGGGCATCTCTCTTGAAGTAGGTAATGAAAAAGAAGAAAAAAATCGGTGTAAATTTTTTCTAGAATCTTTTAAGATTAATTTAATATCTGAAAAAAGCTTACCCAAAACACTTGATCAAATAATTGCCGAAGTGTTTTTAGAACAACTAAAAGACTCTTGTTACGAAAAAAAGGACAGTAATTCTTTTTTCGTTAGTAGTTCTAATTATAATGTTAATATTCGTTTTTTTTGCCAAGATAATCAGGGAATAGTATGTATGGATAAAGTTGCTTAGGATTAATAACTTTATTTTTATAAGTTAGGCAAAACAATTATGAATAATAAGCATTTAGTTTTTAAAAGCCGTCTTCAAAAGCGGCTTTTTTTGTAGTCTTTACAAGATTAGTAAAAAAATGGTAGTTTACTTGGTTATTGAACCTTACAAATAAAATTCAATTACTAATTAAATAGCTAAATTATCTAATTGATTTTTGAGCTTTTTAAATAGTAATTGAATCAGATAAAGAATTAAATAATTGTTTAATTTAAAAAAGAAGAATCATGACAAAAAAAAGAAAGACTGCCCTGATGTCGGTTTATTATAAAACTGAACAGGTTTACAAAGACGCTCTTGAGTTGCGCGCCAATGGATTTACTATTTATGCTTCTGGCGGAACTTTTAAATTCTTAAAACAGAATAAGGTGCCCGTTAAGGATATTGCACAAATTGCTGGTGGTGGTGGAATTCTTGGCAATCGTGTTTTAACAATTTCCCGTGGTGTTGGTGCTGGCTTATTAGCTCAAAGAGTTGAAAAGGATGTTAAGGAAATGGAAGAACTTGGTTTTCCTTATATTGATTTGGTTTATTCCGGCCTCTATCCCTTGCAAGAAGAAATTAAAAGAATTGGTAGTAATGAAGAGTCGGTTACTAAAGAAACTGATATTGGTGGCATTCTTTTAATTCGAGCTGGTGGCAAGGGAAGACGACTAGTTTGTTCTCGTCCCGGTCATTTGCAAAAGATTTTAGCTTGGGAAAAGCTTGGTCGGCCAAACGAGAAGGTATTCTTACGAGAATTGGCTGCTGATGCTGAATTTGTAGCCGCCGATTATTCTTTGACTTCTGCTAAATATTTAGGCGGTAGAAAGTACGAGGGTTTGACCGGCGAAATTTTTCGAATTTGTAAGTATGGCGAGAATCCTTTTCAAACTCCCGCCATAGTTTATGAAAATAATTTAGCCCCCCAGAATCCTTTGCGTCACACTAATATTGTTAAAGTTTCCGGCGATGATCCAAGCTATAATAATAGTTATGATGTTGACCGCTTACTTTACACCGTTACTAAAATCGCCGCCACCTTTGACGTTAATTATGGTAAAGTGCCTTTTATTGCCCTAGGAGCAAAACATGGTAATTGTTGCGGTGTTGGCATTAGTGATTCCAGAAGTGAAGTAATAAAAAAGATGTTAATTGGCGACCATGAATCTTTATTTGGTGGTTCGGTCTTGTTCAATTTTTTTATTGAAAAAGAAGGAGCCGAATTGTTGTTAAATTATGCTTCTGATGGCAATCAATTAAAGCTCGACAATGTTTTGGCTACCGGTTTTTCCGAAGAGGCTACAGCTCTACTGGAAAGAAAAAAGGGAAAATGTCGCATGGCTGCTTTAGGTGGTTTAGCAACACTAGGTAAAGATAGTTTGGATTGTCACCCAAATTTTAAACAACTTTTTGGTGGTGATTTTATGGTTCAGCCGGCTAATAATTTTATTTTAAAAGAAGAAGATGAATTGATGGTTAAATATGGCGAGCTGACCCGCAGACAAATTGACGACTTATTATTGGCTAAATGCATTAATGATTCTAGTAACAGTAATACCATCACTATTGTGAAAGATGGTAAGCTATTGGGTAATGGTGTTGGTCAAACTTCACGAAAAATAGCCGCTAAATTAGCAGTTGATATTGCTCAAGGTGCGGGCCATGATTTAAAAGGAGCGGTTGTTGCCAGTGATTCTTTTTTTCCTTTTACTGATGCCTTGGAAATTTTAATTAATGCCGGAATTGAAGTTGTTTTTGCGCCCAGCGGATCGATTAATGATAAGAATACAATTCAATTAGCTCATAATAAAGCAGTTGTGTTGTGGATGATGGATTATAAAATCTGCCGTGGATTTTTACATCGTTAAAAGGGAGGGTATTTATTAAAAATCGATATGATTAAATAAAAATAAAAAAGCCGTTTTTAAAGACGGCTTTCTTTTTTTTGGAAATTAATTTTTCGCTTAAATATTTTATAATATTAGCAGCTTATTAATTTGATGCGGATTTTATTTGAATTTCTGCTTCCATTTTAATTCAGTTCCACCTAATAAAACCGGGACGCTGATATTTCCGTTACTAATAGTTTCGGGTATCGTCCAATTACTTTTTAGAAAAGTAATTTTTTCTTCCGGTATTTCCAGGTTATAAAATTTTCTAGCGTTTATGGCAGTAAAATTTTCTAAAAGAGGTAATTTACCATGACGTTCAAATAATTCTATTAGCGCCGCCATTAAAATGGGAGCTGAAAAAAGCCCAGCGGCTGGCGGATCAGCTTCTTTTTTAAAGAGTGGATGTGGTGCAGAGTCGGATCCAAAAAAAACATTTTCTAGACCACTAAAAGCTAATTCTAAAATTGTTCTCCTATCGTCTTCACTTTTTAGGCAAGGTTTGCAATAAAAGAAGGGATTAATTTTTTCGCTATACTTTTTATATAGGTAAGAATCATTTAAAATAAGGTGGTGTAGCGTTATGGTGCAAGCCATTTTTTCCAGGTTAGCTAAGAAAAATTTTGCCCCGGCTTTAGAGCTAATGTGTTCAAATACGATTATTAGGTCCGGAAAATTTTTTCTAATTTTTTCCACCAAGAATAAAGCCTCTTCTTCCTGATATTTAAGAGGGATAAGCGCTCCTTTGTCGGTAAAAGCTTTTTCAAAATGTCCAGAAAAAAACATTTTTTCTTTTTGAATAGCTTCTAAAATGGAAAAATCTTTTTCTAAATCAGAAAAAGAAAGACCCATTTCTGAGTTAGTCGAGGTAGTACCGGGAATCCATTTTACTATTTTGGTATAAGGAGAACTTTGCGATATAGTTTCGGCTGTAACGTTTTTTGTTAGCATAAGCGGCATGGCTAGTTGGAATTTTCTATCCCGTGATATTAATGGAAAAATGAAGCGCCAATATTCTGCTAATTTTTTAGGATTATCAGCTGGGTCTTTCAAGTTAGTCATAGCAAGACAGCCGCCGAATTGGTGTAGAGTGTCACCAATAACTAATTTCGTCATATCTTCTTCGCGCAAATGAACATGGGCATCATAACCAATAATTTGTTCATACTTTCTGATTTCATTTTTTTCTTTCATTTTTTATCTGATTTATGGTGAATAATATTATTTTATTGTTAAAAGAATTTTTTATCTTATTAAAAAATAGCTTAATTGTCAAACTTTATGCTATAATAAAAAAAGAAATAATATGACTATTTGGGATAATATTTATAAAAACTATCAACAAGGCGGTCCAGCTTGGGCCACTTTACAAGAAGGACTTTTACCCCAGTTTATTCATTTTATTAAAAGTAATAATTTTAGAATAAAAAGTGCTCTAGATATTGGTTGTGGAACTGGTAAATATTTGGTTTATTTAAAAAAAATGGATTTTAAAATTGCCGGAATTGATTCTAGTGAGACGGCTATCGAGATGAGTAAGGAATTATTGGGTAGTAGTAATTTTCTTCATTGTTTGGATATGTTTGATTTTCAGATTATGCCCAATACTTATGATTTAATTATTTCTATTTCTACTATTCATCATGGTTTAAAGAAGGAAATAGAAAATTTAATAAGCAGTATTTATCAGGCACTTCTTCCGGGCGGAAAAATTTTTATTACCCTGCCAGATTATGAGCGTGCTAAGCGTTGGGATACATTCAAAGATCATGAAGAATTAGAGCTGGGCACCTATTTGCCACTGCATGGTCCAGAAAAAGGTTTGCCTCATAGTTTTTATAATAAAGAAGAAATAGAAGAATTGTTTGCTAATTTTAAAAAGTCTAATTTAGAATTGGATGAAAGAGGTAAATGGATTATAACTGGGGAGAAGTAAATTTATATTAAAAAGGGCAAATTAGCCTATATTATAATTAATTATTAAAATTATGGAAGAACAAAAACACAAAGAACATGGTCATCATCATAGTCACCATCAGAGCAAGGGGCAATGTTGCTGTTGTCAGTGGCCCGCTTTTAATACTAAAGAATTCTGGTTTAAAGTGGTAAAAATTATTTTAGTGTTAGTTATTCTTTTTGGAGTTTTTTCTTTAGGTGTAAATGTAGGAGTGAGAATGGTTAATTTTTGTGATAACGGCTATGGTATTTATAAGCATAGTAAGGGAGAAAGATTTAACAATACAATGCGTTGTCCGCATCAAATGCGCAATATGCCAAGTAATATAATTATTAATCCCAACGATTCTCTT